>NZ_JBFUFF010000041.1:0-53790 GCF_056403555.1 Rhizobium sp. P2_G2 | reverse complement strand
CCGCTAATGCTGGGATCGCATATCGACACTGTGATCAATGCCGGCATTTACGACGGCTGCTATGGCGTGCTCTCGGGCCTCGAAGTTATCGAAACACTGAAGGCGGAAGGGTTCGTTCCGGCCCGTCCGATCGTCGTTGCCGCCTTCACCAATGAGGAAGGCGTGCGCTATGCGCCCGACATGATGGGGTCGCTTGTCTATGCGGGCGGCCTGGCCGTCGAGGAAGCACTGGCGACCATCGGCACCGATGGCAGCGTCCTGGGCGAGGAACTCGCAAGGATCGGCTATGCCGGGCCGCATGAGCCCGGCTTCCTGAAGCCGCATGCCTATATCGAACTGCATATCGAACAGGGCCCGGTGCTCAAGCGCGAAGGCATTCCGGTCGGGGCGGTCGAGAACTTGCAGGGCATTTCCTGGCAGCGGGTGACCATCCAGGGCGACGCCAATCATGCCGGCACGACGCCGATGTCAATGCGCCGCGATGCCGGGCTAGCGGCGGCGCGTGTCATTACATTCCTGCGTGCCCGAGCGCAGGCGTCGAACACGCCGACGGTCGCCACGGTCGGCTGCATGGCTTTCGAGCCGAACGCGATCAACGTCATCCCGTCGCGGGCGACCTTTACCGTCGATTTGCGCGATCCTGACGAGGAGCGGCTTCAGGCCGAAGAGGCTGCACTTGCGCAATTCCTCGAGACGATCGCCGAGGAAGAACAGGTCGAGGTGACCACGGAGCGGCTGGCGCGCTTCGAGCCCGTGACGTTCGACAAAGGCATCGTCACGCTTGTCGAGCAGGCCGCGATGGCGCGTGGACTGAAATCCCGGCGCATGACATCGGGGGCAGGCCATGACGCCCAGATGATCGCGAGAATCGCGCCTGCCGCGATGATTTTCGTGCCGAGTGTCGCCGGCATCAGCCACAATCCGAAGGAATTCACTCCCGAGGCCGATCTGGTCGCGGGGGCCAATATTCTGCTCGACGTCGTGCGCAAACTCACCGGACCGGAGGAATGACAATGGCAGATCTGCAAGCACTCCAGGCGGAAATGACCGAATGGCGTCATCGCCTTCACGCCAATCCGGAATTCGGCTTCGAGGAGACATCGACATCCGCCTTCGTGGCTGCCAAGCTGCGCGAATTCGGTCTGGACGAGGTCGCCGAGGGCGTCGGCGGCACCGGGGTGGTCGGCACGATCAGACGCGGCAGCGGCAATCGGGCGGTCGCGCTCAGGGCCGACATGGATGCGCTGCGCATCACCGAGCTCGGAGACAAGGGCTACACGTCGCGGAATCCGGGCGTCATGCATGCCTGCGGCCATGATGGTCATACGACGATGCTGCTCGGAGCGGCGAAACTGCTGGCCGAGGATGGCGGCTTTGACGGCACGGTACGCTTCATCTTCCAGCCTGCCGAGGAATGGGGCAAGGGCGCGCTGGCAATGATCGCGGACGGTCTTTTCGAGCGGTTTGCCTTCGACGAGATCTATGGCATCCACAACATGCCGGGTCTTCCGATCGGCTATTTCCAGACCCGACCCGGTGCGCTCATGTCGGCCGAGGACAATTTCGAAATCACCCTGAAAGGCGTCGGCGGCCATGCCGCGCGGCCGCATTGGGGCAACGAAGTCCTGGTCGCCGCCTGCGCGCTGGTGACCAATCTGCAGACCATCGTGGCGCGCCGGATCGACCCGGCCGATATCGGCGTCGTCTCGGTGACCGAGCTGATCACCGACGGTACGCGTAATGCCCTGCCGGGCACCGCCCGCATCCTCGGCGACGCCAGGAGCTTCAGTCCTGAGGTCAGCGAACGTATCGAACAGCAGATGCGGGTGATCGCCGAGGGAACCGCCCTCGCCTATAATGTCGAGGCCGACGTCCAATATTCGAGGGAGTTCGTTCCGCTCCTCAACGACGCCGGGCTTGCCGAAGAGGCACTCGCCGTGGCGACTGATCTCTATGGCGCTGACAATGCCGAGATTGCGGACAAGCCGATGACAGGTTCAGAGGATTTCGCCCAATTCCTGTCGCGGGTGCCGGGCTGCTTCGTCTTCCTTGGCAATGGCAAGGCGTCCGCGCCGCTACACAATCCGAACTTTGATTTCGACGATGCCGGGTTGATCCACGGCGTGAATTTCCACACGGGCATCGTCCGTCGACGTCTGCCGGCGACGTGATATAAGCCGGCGCCTGAACACGACACGCGACAACCGCGAAGGCAGCCGGATCGCCAAGGCTTGACGAGCAGCCGATACCAAGCGTCAAGTCGGCTCCTCCAGGGCTGAAGTCATGGACTTGAAGCGCTTCAGGATATCTCCAGCATAAGGATTGGCCTTCAGGATTGCCTGGAACACTTCCGGCGCATCATACCGGACCATGTCCACGGCGGACATCAACAGTTCAAAGCTTCGTGTGGTCATGCGTGTCGGTTGCAGATTCATCTTCACCAGCACGCTCGCCACCAGATGCGTGATCCCCTGAACCTGGGCGATATCCCGGTCGTGTGCCCCCGGTGTCGTCATGATGACATCGAGGCCGAGCATCCTGCAAAAAGCCGCCACCCGGAAGCGTCGCCCGCGAATGGGGCATATGGCGATCGGTAATCCGCGGATACCGTCACGCGCGCTCTGCGGGCCGAAAAGCGGATGTGTCGCGACGACCTCGACATTGCCGGGAAGCAGTTCGTCCATGATCGCGGCAGGCTCGACCTTGACGCTGCCGACGTCGAGGACGAGCGTCCCGGGTTGCAAAAGCGGAGCGAGGCGGGCGACGACGTTGCGCATCTGGCCGACCGGAACTGAGAGGATGACTACGGGGCACGCCGCGACGGCCTCGAACGGCGCCATCGATACGTTGAGCGCTTCCGCTCTCGCAGCGTCGGCTTCAATGTCGAAAGCCATGATCGGAAAGTGAGAGCAGAGATGCTCGGCCATTAATTGCCCGAATGCGCCGAAGCCTATAACGCCGATCGGCATCTTCGTGAGTTCATTTGGATTGTTAGACATGACGTCCTCTCGAAAGCCACGCGGGCCAGAGGCGTCCGTCAACATCAACCGCTGGCCAGGCAGCGGTTGAACATAATGATGCACCCTGCCGCTATTTCTGCGGCGCGTAATAAAATCCAGTGAAGTTCGGCACGGTCATCATATATTTTGGATATCGGCGAAGCCAGCCAAAGTCAATCTGCCGATCATGCGTCCGCCCGATGCGATCGGTCGGATCTGACGGAGACGGCGCGCGTCTAGAGCGCTTTGCGTTCTGATGGAATCAGAACCGCGCTCTACATCTTTGTTTTTGCGCATGTCGTTATCCTGAAACCGGTTCCACTTTCAGGCGACATGCTCCAGAGGGGGAACGGGAGGTCATCTTGGTTGTCATCAGGCTTTGCAAAATCGCACTCGTGGCGGCGAGCGCGCTGTTTTTCTCGTTGGTCGCTTACGGAAACATCGCCGACTACGGCAGCAATTGGCTGTTCGTCCAGCAT
Source organism: Rhizobium sp. P2_G2 (assembly GCF_056403555.1). Lineage (NCBI taxonomy): Bacteria > Pseudomonadati > Pseudomonadota > Alphaproteobacteria > Hyphomicrobiales > Rhizobiaceae > Rhizobium > Rhizobium sp. P2_G2. The sequence goes on along the minus strand of NZ_JBFUFF010000041.1, from coordinate 50,312 downwards.
GTGCTCTCGATGGATACGACCTTCCCGAATTCCAGCCTGCATTGGCGCGCGATCACCAATCCGTCCGTGCAGGAGGCGGGTTACTGGCTGATCATCGCGGCGGAAATGATCGCCGCTGTGCTTCTCTGGCTGGGCGCCGCGCGTCTGCTGACCGTGGCCGGAACGCCGGCATTCGAGGAGGCTAAAGGCATTGCCGTCGCCGGGCTGACCATAGGACTTCTGCTCTACATGGTGGGCTTCATCATCGCCGGCGGCGAATGGTTCGCGATGTGGCAGTCCGCAGTCTGGAACGGCCAGCAGAAAGCCTTCGACTTCATTGCGATGATCGGTCTCGTGCTTGTCGTCCTCCTGTTGCCTGACGGTGATCACGCAGAATAGCCGTTGCCCTCTTCTCAGGATTGCGCAAAGTCGCTCGCAGTGAAGGTTGGCAACGGCATCTCGGCCTGCAACCGGGAAAACGGCCAGAATTCCGAATCCAATGCGCTAAAATACCATTCTCGCGCAAGCGACCTATCGTATTTTACGACTTGGTCAGGAAGCACTGTTCGGAAATGCACTACGCAATGAGCACCGGGACTTGGAATCGCATCATTACTATCGAAATCGGTACCAGAACGCATATGGTGGTCCGCGTCGAAAATACCCGCCAGGCCGCCGAATGCCTTCTGGGCGAATGGCCGGTCAAGTCAGGCTTTTACTACCATCGTGCCATACTGGCCTGCACGCGGGCGCTCAAAGGTGAATTGCCGGACGAAGACGCGCGCTTCCTGTTCACTGACGCCATCGACGATGCACACCTGCCCTATCTCGTATCGCTCAACAATGCATTGCGCGATGAGCTCGATACGGAGATCGCCGCAATCTGTGACGAAATCGCGTTCGAAGATCGCACCGCGCAATAGCGGAATCTTTGGTAATTGTCCGTTTTCTTGGATTTTGGATGAAGCCGCACCCAGCGGCGGCTCAGCTCTACCGGCCTGACCGGCGTGGACGTCCCGCAAGATCTGAAGCAGGACAGAATGAAGTGACTAAAGAAACATTCGGAGCAAATTCATACGGCTAATATCGGATGCGGGAAACCGGACCGTCATCCTCCTCCGACCCCAGCTTATGGATCAGCCCGAAGATGCGCGACCAAGTCCCGCGTCCGGACACGGAAACGGACCGCCGCCCGATAATGGTGGGGATGCGATGTGCGGGCAGTGCCCGCGCAGAATCCGGCAGCGGCAGCTGTCTATCTTGATGTTCGATGTCCGACATGGGTTTCCCCGCTAAGCGGCGATTCAACGTTCTGTGACCCGGATAAGTTCCGGCAGCACATGACCGATAGTCCATTTGACGGACAAAAATTGGCAGCATCTCGCAAGCCCTCCCCGCCGGCCGCTATCTCTACGACTCCCGATCGGCCGGCGGATCATATTAGCTTTGTCGAACTTTAACACCTGCGAAAGTATCGTATGGGAAAACTAACGCGATTGTGAAGTGCAATCGGAAGCGCGAACCAGCAAGGCAGCGGGGAGAGCGTGGCTACCGTTAGCATCGGTGCACCCCTTTTTACATCAGGGGCGCCGGCCGCGACTGCATCGGGTTCGCGGATGTGCCGGATTGCCCTTTGCAGGGCCACAGCCCACAGCAACCAAAAGGCAACCTGAGGCGCATCGCAATTTCCAGGCTTTGCTCCCGGTCTTTCAGCCCTCGTTTCTGCACATGCCTTTATTCCGGAGCCTGAACCCAGTTTCGCAGACTATGCGCGGAAAGCGATTCATTCGGCTGCTGCGGCGGCGGCGCATCCGTCGATGATCCCCCGAATCTCGGCGCGGCAGGAGCCGCAATTGGTCCCGGCATTGAGCGCCTTGCCGATCGCCTCGACGCTCCGGCAGCCCTGCCGGGCGGCAGCGACGATCTGGTTGACGCCGACGCTGAAGCAGGCACAGACGGTGGCGCCGGGATCCGGTTTGTCGGCACCCGGCCGGCCGGCGACGAGGGCGAAGCGCTTGCGGAGATTGCCGTGTTCGGCTGTCAGTTGCGCGATTGCCCAGTTGCGGGCGACAGCGACTGGTTCGGACGCCAGGAACAGAGCGGCGAGCAGACGATCGCCGTCGAAGAAGGCGAGCCTGATGTCACCGGACTGACGGTCGACATAGCGGAGCGGCTCGATTGTGTCGGGAATGGAAAAAGCGCTGCGGCACAAGCTCACCCAATCTTCGACAGGCTGCCGGAAAGCGAGTTCCACACGCCAGCCGCCATCGGCCTTGGCCAGAGCCCAGTAATCGGCGTTGAGATGATCGGGTTTTGCCTGGGAGACGGCAAAACCATAATATGCCGCCTTGAAGCGGCACGCTGCAACCGCGACATTCTTCGACGCCGGCTGACCCGAGATCGGGTCCGTCACCGGCGGCACGAGCGTGTCGATGCGGGCCCTGGCGGTAAACTGGTCGTTCCAGTGCATCGGCACGAACACGCTGCCGCGCGCCTGACGTTCTGTGATCAGCGCGCGGACGACGACGCTGCCGTGGGGGCTCTGGATCTCCACCAGGCTTGCGCTGCCTATGCCCAGCTCGATGGCATCGCGTGGATGCAGTTCGGCGAAGGGCTCGGCGATATGGGAGAAAAGACGTGCCGTTTTGCCGGTCCGCGTCATCGTGTGCCACTGATCGCGAATGCGGCCGGTGTTCAGTATGAAGGGATAATCAGCGTTGGTGCGGTCTGAAGGATTCGGCACAATGGGAACGAAGCGCGCCTTTCCGTCCGCATGATAGAAACCGCCCTCGGTGAAAAAGCGCGTTTCGACCGCCTCCCGCCCCGTCGGCTGCGGCCATTGGAAAGGCGCGAGCACGTCATAACTTTGCTGGTCGATAGTGGCGTAGGCGCCGATATCGAAATCACGGCTGCCATTGTTTTCAAACGCCGAAAGCGCTGCGTGTTCAGTGAAAATCTCAGCATTCGACTCAAAGGCGAAGGCGTGGGAAAAGCCCATCCGCTGCCCCACCTCCGCTAGCTGCCACCAATCTGCGCGCGCCTCTGCCGGCGGATCGAGGAAAGCACGCTGACGGGAAATGCGGCGCTCGGAATTGGTGACCGTGCCGCTCTTCTCACCCCAGCCGAGTGAGGGCAGCAGAACATGGGCGTGCCGCGCGGTATCGGTGTCCTTGAGGATGTCGGAGACGACGACGAACGGGCAGGCCTTGATGGCAGCCTCGACAATGTCGGCGTCGGGCATGGAGACGACCGGGTTCGTTGCCATGATCCACAGCGCCTTGATCCGCCCATCGGCAACCGCCCGGAACATGTCGACCGCCTTTAGCCCCGGCTTGGCGGCAATCGCCGGCGACTGCCAGAAGCGCTGCACGCGGTCACGATCGCTTGGATTTTCGATCGCCATATGGGCAGCGAGCATATTGGCCAGCCCACCGACCTCGCGCCCGCCCATAGCATTCGGCTGCCCGGTAAGCGAAAACGGCCCCATGCCGGGGCGACCGATGCGGCCGGTGGCAAGGTGGCAATTGATGATGGCGTTGACCTTGTCCGTGCCGGATGAGGACTGGTTGACGCCCTGGCTGTAACAGGTCACGACCTTTTCGGTCGTGGTGAACAGGCGGTAGAATTCGCGCAACTGCATGGCCGGCAGACCGGTCATTTCCAGGACTTCCGTAAAGGACAGGCCGGAGGCGGAGGCGAAGGCCTCGGAGAAGCCGCTGGTATATTGGGCGACGTAGTTCTGGTCGACCGCGTTGTTCTTGATCAGATGTGAGGACAGGCCAACGAACAGCGCCACATCCGTGTCCGGCCGGATTGCCAGATGTAGATCGGCAATGTCGGCCGTCATCGTCCGGCGCGGGTCGATGACCACGACCTTCATGCCCGGGCGGCGCGCCTTCGCAGCCGCCAGCCGCTGATAGATGACCGGATGGCACCAGGCGAGATTGGAGCCGGTGAGGATCACCAGGTCGGCGAGTTCAATATCTTCATAGGTCCCAGGCACGGTATCCGAGCCGAAGGCGCGGCGATGGCCGGCGACGGAGGACGACATGCAGAGGCGAGAATTGGTGTCGATATTGGCGGAGCCGACGAAACCCTTCATCAGCTTGTTGGCGACGTAATAATCCTCGGTCAGCAACTGCCCGGAGACATAGAAGGCGACCGAGTCCGGCCCATGTTCGGCAATGGCGTCCGAGAACCGACGCGCGACCAGATCAAGCGCTTCGTCCCAACCGGCACGCTGCCCGCCGATCTCGGGGTGCAGGATGCGTCCGTCGAGATCGATGGTTTCCGCTAGCGCCGAGCCTTTCGAGCATAGCCGCCCGTAGTTAGACGGATGGTCCGGATCACCCTTGACGGAAACCGCGCCGTCATCGCGCACGGTGGCAATGACGCCGCAGCCGACGCCGCAATAGGGACAGGTGGTCTTGACCTCCCCGTCCATCATTCCGCTGCCATCATTAGGCTTTCAAGCGCGATGAACAGCGCGCCGTCCTCGTTGCGCAGCGGGATGGTCCGCACTGCGCCCTCGTCAGCGCCCAGCGCCTTGCCGGTTTCGAGCGAAATCACCCAATTGTGCAGCGGGCACGTCACCGCCTTTGCATGGACGATGCCTTGCGAGAGTGGGCCACCCTTATGCGGGCACTGGTCCTCGATGGCGAAGACTTCGTTTTCCGCGGTGCGGAAGACGGCGATTTTGCCCTGCGGTGTCTTCACACAGCGCGCACCGCGCAGCGGGATGTCGGAAATGTCGCCGATCGGGTGCCAGTTGTTGTTTGGCCAATCCATGTCCAACTCCTATTCCGCTGCCTGCTGGTAGCCGATCGTCGCCATCGGCCTGAATTCATGCTTGTCCTTGCCGGAAACGCGTTCCGACCAGGGATCGACCTGGGCAAATTTCTGGCTGAAGACGAAGCGGTCGTAATAGGCCTTGCGCTTTTCCGCATCGCCCATGATCTGCCTGCGGATCTCGTCGAGGCCGACACGCTTTGCCCATTTGTAGATGCGCTCGAGATATCGGCCCTGCTCGCGATACATCTGCGTCAACGCGACGATATGTTCGAGCGCCTCGTCCTCGGTCTTGACCAGACCGAGCACTTCGGTGCCCTTGATGTCGAGGCCGGCGGCGCCGGCGAAATGGATCTCGTAGCCGGAATCGACGCAGATGACGCCGATGTCCTTGCAGGTGGCTTCGGCGCAATTGCGCGGACAGCCGGAGACCGCCATCTTCAGCTTGGCCGGCGTCCAGGAGCCCCACATGAATTTCTCGATGCGGATGCCAAGGCCGGTCGAATCCTGCGTGYCGAAGCGGCACCAGTCCGAACCGACGCAGGTTTTGACGGTGCGCAAGCCCTTGGCATAGGCCTGCCCGGAGATAAATCCGGCCTTGCCGAGCTCTGCCCAGACTGCCGGCAGGTCTTCCTTTTCGATGCCGAGCATGTCGATGCGCTGGCCGCCGGTGACCTTGACCATCGGGACGTTGAACTTGTCGACGACGTCGGCGATCGCGCGCAATTCCTTCGAATTGGTGACGCCGCCCCACATACGCGGCACGACGGAATAGGTGCCGTCCTTCTGGATATTGGCGTGGACGCGTTCATTGATGAAGCGCGACTGATAGTCATCGGCATATTCGTCCGGCCAATCGCAGACGAGATAGTAATTGAGCGCTGGCCGGCATTTGGCGCAGCCGCAGGAGGTCTTCCATTCGAGCTCCTGCATGACGGCCGGAATGCTCTTCAGGCCCTTGGCCTTGATCAGCCGGCGGACCTCGTCGTGACCAAGCGTCGTGCAGCCGCACATCGGCTGCACCGCGGCCGGGTTGTATTGGTCGCCGAGCGTCAACGTCATCAGTTTTTCGACGAGGCCGGTGCAGGAGCCGCAGGACGCGGATGCCTTGGTGTGAGCCCTGACATCGTCGAGCGATGTCAGGCCCTTTCCCGTGATCGTCGAGACGATCTTGCCCTTGCAAACGCCGTTGCAGCCGCAGATTTCCGCATCATCCGGCAAGGCTGCAACGGCCGCCATAGGGTCCAGCGGGGACCCTCCCTGGTAGGCCTGGCCGAAGATCAGCGTCTCGCGCATGCCGCTGATATCGGTCTGTTTCTTCTTCAGGTCGTTGAACCAGGCGCCATCGGCTGTTTCGCCGTAGAGAACGGTGCCGATGATCTTGTTCTGCTTCAGCACGATGCGCTTGTAGACGCCGGCGGAAGCGTCGCGCAGGACGATTTCCTCACGGTCGTCGCCGTCGGCGAAATCGCCGAGCGAATAGAGCTCGATGCCGGTCACCTTCAGCTTGGTCGGCGTATCCGAATGAACGAAGGCGGCGGAGCGATCGCCCGCCAGATGCGAGGCGGCGACGCGCGCCATCTCATAGAGTGGCGCGACAAGGCCATAGACTGTGCCGCCGACCTCGGCGCATTCGCCGAGCGCCAGGATATTGCCGTCCGAGGTCTGCATGCCGTCATCGACGACGATACCGCGATTGACGGCAATGCCGGCGTCGCGCGCCAGCCCGACACTAGGCCGGATGCCGACCGCCATGACGACGAGCGTCGCCGGGATGATGCGGCCGTCATCGAGCTCGACGCCCTCGACCTTGCCGTCGCCGACGATCGCCTTGGTGTTGGCCTTGCAGAGGATCTTGATGCCGCGGCCTTCCAGTTCCTTCTCAAGGAGATAGCCGGCAGAGGGGTCGAGCTGCCGGTCCATCAGTGTCGGCATGACATGCAGCACAGTGACATCCATGCCGCGTCCGGCGAGACCGGCCGCGGCTTCGAGGCCAAGCAGTCCGCCGCCGATGACGATGGCCTTCTCACGCGACTGGGCGGCGAGCAGCATGGCCTGCACGTCGTCGAGATCGCGATAGGTGATGACGCCGCGCAGATTGTTGCCGGGCACCGGGATGATGAATGGCACCGAGCCGGTGGCGATGACCAGTTTGTCGTAGCTTTCGGTGACGCCGTGATCGGAGGTGACCGTCTTGGCGAGGCGATCAATCGCCACGATCTTGTGGCCCTTGTAGAGGGTGATGCCGTGCTTGATATACCAGCCGTCGCCGTGGATGATGATCTCTTCATACTCCTTCTCGCCGGATAGGACCGGCGAGAGCATGATGCGGTCGTAATTGACCCGCGGCTCGGCATTGAAGATGGTGACCTGGTATTGATCCGGCGCCTTTTCCAGCAGGTGTTCCAGCATGCGGCCAGGCGCCATGCCATTGCCGATGATGACGAGTTTTTCAGTCATGAGTTCAAGTCCTTCGATTGCATAGGCTCAGGCGGCGGCAACGGCTTGCGCCGAGGAGCTGCGGCGGTTGAGCTGCATGACCGACAGATGCATCCAGACGAGCGAGATGACGACGACGGCGAAGAGCAGCATGAAGCAGCTCGACCAGAGGCCGGTCATATCCTTGAGAAAACCGAAGGCGATCGGCAGGATGAAGCCGCCGAGGCCGCCCATCATGCCGACGATGCCGCCGACGGCGCCAACGCTATCGGGATAATAAGCCGGGATGTGCTTGTAGACCGCCGCCTTGCCAAGGCTCATGACGAAGCCGAGCACGAAGATGACGACGATGAAGACCAGAGGGGTAATGCCGTGCGCATTGCCGCTGCCCGCTGCCGGCAGGGACAGGATGAGCGTTGCGACCGCGGCAACCGCAAACATCGTATACATGACGCTGCGGGCGCCCTTCTTGTCCGACAGCATGCCGCCGAAGGCGCGGAAAATGCTGCCTGGGATCGAATAGGCTGCTGCGACCATGCCTGCGGTTTCCAGGTTGAAGCCATAGACACCGACGAGGTAGCGCGGCAGCCACAGCGACAGTGCCACGAAGCCGCCAAAGGCGAAGAAATAGTAGAGCGAGAAGCGCCACACCTGGATGTTCTTCAGAGGCGCAAACTCCTCGGCAAGGCTCTTGGATGCGACACCCTGCTGACGCCGCAAGCGGAATGCCGGATCATCCGACGTGGTGAACCAGAAGACGATCGCCATCACCGCCAGCACAGCCGCCCAAATCTGGGCGACGGACTGCCAGCCCCAGGCCATCAGGACGAAGGGTGCGGCAAACTTGGTCACGGCGGCGCCGACATTACCGGCGCCGAAGATACCGAGCGCCGTTCCCTGCTTTTCCGCCGGAAAGAAGGGCGAGACATAGGCCACGCCGACCGCGAAGGAGCCGCCGGCGAGACCAACGCCGAGCCCGGCAATCAGCATCTCGGTATAGGTATGGGCATAGGAGAGCAGGAAGGTCGCAACTGCGGCAGACAGCATGGTGAGCGTATAGACCAGGCGACCGCCATAACGGCCGGTCCAGATGCCCAGCACGATGCGGACGAGCGAGCCGGTCAGCACGGGCGTGCCGATCAGCAATCCGAACTCGGCTTCGTTCAGGCCGAGCTGCTGTTTGATGCGGATGCCGATGATCGCAAAGATCGTCCACACGGCGAAACAGAGCGTGAAGGCAATCGTGGAAATCCACAATGCCTTGGCCGGCTCGCCGGCGGACATGGGCTGGGTTTTCTCGATAACAGACATGGCTTCTCCGAGGCCCGACAAGGTCGTGCCGATCCATCTTTAGGGGTTAAAAACAAAAAGCCGCTGCTCAAGAAACGCTTGCACGAAAGGGGCGTGCGCGAAAATCCTGATCAGCGGCTTTGCTGGTGGCGCCCGCCATTGGACGCCGAATTCGTGACCCGAAGGCCTGCCTATATCAAAGCAATCTTCGTGCCAGATTGAAAAAGCGCTTATTTTTCAATGAAACCACCCGCCTCACACACTCAAGCGGCTAGGTCGGCATTATCGGAGAAGCAGCTGCTGCACTAAATTTTGTGCAATGCGCATAAAATAGACGCGCGGCTAGCCGTGCGTTTGCGACGCAATATAGCCGTCCACATCGTCCGGATCGAACAGGCCGCCGTCGAAAAATCCATCCGGCCCGAGCGTCAGCGCACCGCTGGAACCGACCGGCGTTTCGACGCGGAGCGCGCCCTCTACCTTGGCGCTCGCCGCCGGCAAGGCGACGCCCATCGCCTTTAACGCGCTGCGATAAATATCGGGCCTGTAGCTGTCCCCGGCAATCCTCTGATGCTCGGCCATGTGCCGCACCTGACCCCAGCGGACCATCTGCGTGTAGAACCACAGCGCATGACTTTTCCAGGGAAAGGTCGCAGCCTTGGCATTGGGCACGAAGAAGTCCTTTACATCAAGAATTTCGCCGCCACCGGTGTGAAGCATGCCGGTCAGGGCCGGCAGCAGGCTTTCCGCCGGACGACCGACATAAGCAGGCCGCGCCATGAGGTCGGCCAATTCGTGCCGATTGCCGCTGTCTCCGCACCAGAGCGAGGCTTTGTAGAGCGCCTGCAACAACGCCGACAGCGCCTCGGCGTGACCGTCAGCCCATCGGCTGTTGACGCCGAGCACCTTTTCCGGGCTCGATTTCCAGATCGCAGCCTTGACCGTCGCAAGATGCGCATCGTTATGGAGAACGCCGAGCGTATTCCAGGGCTCGCCGGCGCAATAGCCGTCGATGAGATTGGCGGTCAGAGCATCGGCCATATCAGGCGGAGGCAGGATGCCGATCTCGACGTCGCGGTCGGGATCGATGCCGCTGGCGGCAAGCCAGTAGCGCAATTCGTAATTATGGCCCGAATAGGGATGGACGACAGCGAAGCGGAGCCGTTCGCCCTGGCGATGATCGATAACCTGGCGCAGCGCCCGCCCGCTTGAACGGGCATCGAGGTCCGGTCGGGCGCCGAAGTCACCCATCTCCCGCCAAAGGCCGGCGGAGACGGTGACGGCATTGCCACCCAGCCCCATCGCCATCGGCACGATCATGCGCGGCGCCGGCGCGGTCAGCCCGAGATTACAGGCGATCGGCATGGGCGCGAGAATATGAGCGACGTCGAAATGGCTGACGGCAAGCCGGTCCCGGATGGTGGCCCAGGAGCGTTCGCGCACAAGCTTTAGATCGATGTCCAATTCCGCCGCAAAGCCCTTTTCCCTGGCGACGACGAGGAGCGCGCTGTCGAGCAGCGGCAGGAAGCCGGCATTGATCTGATGTCTTGACGTCATGCGCTTGTTCCCGGGTCGAGAAGGCTTGCGGCGGTGATCAGGCTCTGCGCGATCTCGACGATCTTCCTGTTCTGGTTCATCGCCGTTCGCCTGAGCAGAGCATAGGCCTCGTCCTCCGACAGGCCGCGCGAGCGCATCAGCAATCCCTTGGCGCGATCGATCAGTTTGCGGTTTTCGAGTTCGCCACGCGTCTCCTCCAATTCGCGGGTCAGGCGCGAATAGGCGTTGAAGCGGCTGATGGCCATTTTCAGGATCGGCCGCACCCGTTCCTGCTTGAGGCCGTCGACGATATAGGCGGAAACCCCCGCCTCCACCGCGGCCTCGATGGAAGCCTCATCGGACTTGTCGACAAACATGGCGATCGGGCGCTTGACCACCCGCGAAATCTGAAAAATGCTTTCCAGCATGTCCCGATTGGGGTTTTCTATATCGATGACGATGACATCGGGATTGATGTCCATGATGCGGCGGGCAAGGCCGTTCATGTCATCGATGATCGTGACATTGTCATAGCCCGCTTCGCGCAAGCCCATTTCGATGATCGAGGCCCTGATGCTGTTCTCGTCGATGACGAGCACATTGAGATCGCCAGGCTTGGAAAGACGGTTTGCCAAGGATTACCACCGGTCGACAATGCCGGGCACGAAGACAGGCCGAATCGGCCTCGGCATCATTATCGGAAAAATTGCCATGCTTGTTGCGCTGCTCTCTGGTCGACACTCTCTCGCGAAGCTCGCGTGGCCGTTAAATGCGCGAACGTCGCCCGAAAATCAAGCAGTTTCGACATTTGCCTATTTAGTAGGCAAAACTCACAAAAATTGAACAGCCGTCCGGAGACAGTACACGGCAGCGGCAGCGTCCTCTTCAGTCAAAGAACAGGAACTAGGTGGCAACCATGGCTGTCTACCACGATCGTTACGACAGCACATCCTCACCGCACCTGGTCGAGCAGGCGTTTGCATTCCAGGAGATCGAACAGCGCCTCCTGCAGCAAAGCCCGATCCTCCTTGCCGATCTGCGGGCCGCCGATAGCGGAGAAATCGTCGTCGTTACCGCCGATCAGGCCGAAGAATCGACGATGCGTCGGCGGCTTGGCGCGGCCGACGATCTGGTCATCCTCGAAAGTGGGTTGCGGTTTCGGCTGCGGCGCGGGGGCGGCCTCTTCCTGCTCTTCCGCCTCGCTCGCGGCAGCAAGCGCCTCCATAGTCGCGAGATCGCCGCTGGCAGCGGCGGCGACGAATTTGTTGCCGTTGTTTTTCAGAAGCTTTTGCACGCCCTTGATCGTATAGCCGTGATCGTAGAGCAGATGGCGGATGCCCTTGAGCAATTCGACGTCGTCCGGCCGGTAGTAGCGGCGGCCGCCGCCGCGCTTCAGCGGCTTGATCTGGGGAAAACGGGTCTCCCAGAAGCGCAGCACATGCTGCGGCAATTCGAGCTCGTCAGCCACTTCGCTGATGGTTCGGAAGGCATCCGGGCTTTTTTCCATGGCTGAGGCGGCTCCGCGTGACGGACAGACTGCCGGTCCGGCGGGCGAACCAGTATGAACTTTCGATTATAAGCAATTGAAACAGCCGGAAAAGGCCGAATTTATGTTTTAGGCCTTCGCCTTCGCCTTACGGGAGAGATGGCTCTTCAAAATCCGGCTCTTGAGCACGTTCGAGGCCTTGAAGGTCATGACCCGGCGCGGCGAGATCGGCACTTCCTCGCCGGTCTTTGGGTTGCGGCCGATACGCTCGTTCTTGGCGCGCACCTGGAAGGTTGCAAAGGAGGAAAGCTTGACGCTTTCACCCCGCACGATCGCGTTGCAAATCTCGTCGATCACCGTCTCCACGAGCTGGGCGGATTCGGTTCGCGACAATCCGACTTTGCGGAACACAGACTCCGCCAGATCCGCCCTCGTCACAGTCTTGCCGCTCATGGTCCCCCGCTTATTCTATTTTGGACGTGAACACGGGCGAAGAGTATTGTTGTTGCACCTTCGGGTCAAGCACCGCCGCGCACCCGGAAGCGACCTTTTTTTTCGTGTATTACCAGCGCAGTAGCACCGATCCCCAGGTGAAGCCGCCGCCCATGGCTTCGAGCAGGACAAGGTCCCCTTGCTTGATCCTGCCGTCTGCGGTTGCAGCGGCCAAAGCGAGCGGAATCGAGGCGGCAGAGGTGTTGCCGTGCTGATCGACGGTGACCACGACTTTTTCCATCGGAATGCACAGTTTTTTAGCGGAGCCTTCGATGATGCGGATATTGGCCTGGTGCGGCACCAGCCAGTCGATCTGGTCGACCGAAAGTTCCGCCTTGTCGAAAGCATCGACAATGACGTCGGTGATCATGCCGACGGCATGCTTGAACACTTCGCGGCCTTCCATTCGCAGATGTCCGACCGTGCCGGTCGACGACGGGCCGCCGTCGACATAGAGCTTTTCCTTGTGGGTGCCGTCGGACCGAAGCGAGGCCGTCAGCACGCCGCGATCGGTATTGGCGCCAGTCCCCTCGCCTGCTTCCAGCACCACGGCGCCGGCACCGTCGCCGAAGAGCACGCAAGTTGTCCGGTCGGTCCAGTCGAGGATCCGCGAGAATGTTTCGGCGCCGATCACCAGCACGCGCTTGGCCATGCCGCCGCGGATATAGAGATCGGCGGTGTTCATCGCATAGACGAAGCCGCTGCAGACCGCCTGCATGTCGAAGGCGGCACCGTGACGGATGCCGAGACGCTGCTGGATGTTGACCGCGGTGGCGGGAAAGGTGTTGTCCGGCGTCGAGGTGGCAACGATGATCAGATCGACGGCATCGGGCGCCAGACCGGCATTGGCAAGGGCGGCACGCGCCGCAGCCTCGCCGAGCGAGGCAGTGGTTTCGTCGTCACCAGCGATGTAGCGCTGGCGGATGCCGGTGCGCTGTATGATCCATTCATCCGTGGTATCGACAATGGATTCCATTTCACGATTGGTCAGCAGCCGCTTCGGAAGCGAAGCGCCAACCCCACGGACGATTGATCGGATCATACTATTCCCGCCGTTTCCTCCTGCGCATCCGAGGGAGGAACGCGCAGCGCATGATATTTTTTTAGGTCGGCTTGAATTTTCTCGAACAGACCGTTGCGGACCATGTCATAGCCGACCTTGATGGCCGCCGCATAGCCCTCGCCATCCGTTCCGCCATGACTTTTTATGACAACGCCGTTCAAACCGAGAAACACACCGCCGTTGACCTTGCGCGGATCCATCTTCTCGCGCACCCGGTCGAAAGCGCTTTTGGCGAGCAGATAGCCCAGCTTGGCCATCCAGGTCCGCTCGATTGCCATGCGCAGGAAATCGGCGATCTGGCGGGCGGTGCCTTCCGCAGCCTTGAGCGCGATATTGCCGGTGAAGCCTTCGGTAACCACGACATCGACGGTGCCCTTGCCGATATCATCGCCCTCGACGAAGCCGCGATAATCGATCGTGTCGAGACCGGCTTCACGCAGCAATCGGCCGGCCTCCTTGACCTCTTCCTGGCCCTTGATCTCTTCGACGCCGACATTGAGCAGACCGACGGTCGGCCGGCGGATTTCGAACAGCGCCCGCGCCATGGCGCCACCCATCAGTGCGAAATCGAGAAGCTGCTGCGAATCGGCGCCGATCGTGGCACCTATGTCGAGGACGATGCTCTCGCCCCGCATTGTCGGCCAAATGCCCGCAATCGCCGGCCTTTCGACATTTGCCATCGTGCGCAGACAGAATTTCGACATTGCCATCAGGGCGCCAGTATTGCCCGCGGACACCGCAACATCGGCTTCACCGAGCTTCACCGCTTCGATCGCCTTCCACATCGACGACGAATAACGACCGCGCCGGAGCGCCTGGCTCGGCTTCTCATCCATACGCACCGCGATGTCGCAATGATGGAAGGCCGCATTGGCCTTGAGCTTCGGATAGCGTTCGAGGATCGGGCGGCAGACACTWTCCTGGCCATAGAGGATGAATTGAATGTCGGGCTGCCGGACCAAAGCCGTCGCGGCTCCCGCCAGACTGACTTCCGGCCCGAAATCGCCGCCCATAGCGTCGAGAGAGATTCTGATCACGCGTCCCTAGTCCTTGTCGTTTCGCGCCTTTGGCGGCGTCTTTGCTTGGGTCCTTGCCGGCCGGTCACTGCTTATAGGGCGAGTTGCCACAATTTTGTGGCAAACCTGCCCAGATCGGCAAAATCTGTCGGACTGGCGCTCATTTATCGATTTTCAGGTTCTTGAGCACGGCAAATGGCGAGGGTTTCGCCTCCGTTCCAGCGGAATTTTCGATGTGTGGTTCAAATTCGACACCCACCTTGCGCGGATAGGGATCAATGCCCATGGCGGCAAACTCGGCGACGACCGCGCCGATATCGATCGTGTCGCCAGCAAACATCTCCGGCAGGTCCGGCCCATCAGGATCGATGATCATCTCACCCTGGTCATTGGCAGGCATTCGGGCGAGCGCCGAGCCCTCCGGCACGAAGATCTGGTCCATCTCCTCGTCGATATCCGACTCGACCGGATCGAGCGTGACAACGCAGGCCTGGGTGACATGCGCATGAATGGTGCCGAAAACCTTGACGCCGTCCTTCTTCCAGCGGCGTATCTTGAGGTCGGCGCGCAACGCTTCGACACTCTGCACCTTCCAGAGCACGGCAAGCGCCTTGAGCTCGCGCGCGTCAGCTTCGACATGCACCTCGATCGGATTATGCGAAACGTGGCCCACCTTGACCAGGTAGGAAAACGGCGGCCTCTCGCCTGTATTTTCATGGCGCATCATCGCTCGCCTCCATCGTCCATCACCGGGATCTCCGCTTCCCCGCGCTCCAGGGCCTCGGTGCTCACCGCGGCAAGCGCCGCTGCAGCGCGCATCATATAGCGTGCGAGCACCGCCATAGAAAGTTCAGCATCCTGGCTTTGCGGGTAAAAATTGCGCTTCAGCGCCGCCGCAAGGGCGACCTCGTCGCCGGCATCGAGCGCCTTGCCGTAGGAATCGACGCGTCCATAGAACATCGACGCCAGCTTCTTCATGCGTTTTGGCACGCCCTGGTCGCCGATACCAAGCTCGCGAATCGAATGATCGAGGTCCAGGAAGAAGGCGTCGACGATCTCCTGGGCGATGTCCTTGATCGCGGCGCCTTCGCTATTGGTGCGGCGGAAATAGAGAATCATGATGACGGAGAGCATTTCGAACCGGCCCATGACGGTGTCGGGCACAT
Organism: Rhizobium sp. P2_G2; assembly: GCF_056403555.1. NCBI lineage: Bacteria > Pseudomonadati > Pseudomonadota > Alphaproteobacteria > Hyphomicrobiales > Rhizobiaceae > Rhizobium > Rhizobium sp. P2_G2. The sequence continues at coordinate 35,057 of NZ_JBFUFF010000041.1, read as the reverse complement.
CGGCGTTCAGATAGAATGCTTTCTGTCGCGCCGCTGTTGTCAAAATGCCATACTGTCGGTCGATAATCGCGCGATTGGCGTTATTTCGCCGAAAGAAGCCCAATATCATCAATTTGCCCTGATTTGCCTTTGTGAAAGTCGACACAGAGGCAAGCGCCGTGTTGCATCCTGCCAAAAGCTGGTTTACCGAAGCAGGCACGAATTGCAATGGCGTTGGCGCATCTGGGGCAAACCGTCCCGGCATCCCGGCCGGCGCGGATGGACGGGGCGATGGCCAGGAGCCATAGACTGTGGAGATGTCGTTGAGAATGCAATTTCACGGGCACCGCGCCAAAGCTGCGCATGGCGTTTTCCTGGCGATGGCGCTGGCCGCGACAACGCTTTCCGGTTGCTCGTCGTTCGGTGAAACGATCCAGAACGGCTATGTCGTCGACCAGCAGACGCTGGCGCTTGTGCCTGCGGGATCGAGCAAGGAGCAGGTTTACCTCTCGCTCGGCACGCCTTCGGCGACCGCAACTTTCGACAACGAGGTCTTCTACTATATCTCGCAGAAGCGCTACCGCGCGATCGCCTTCATGAAGCCGCGGCTTGAAGAGCAGACGGTGCTGGCCGTCTATTTCACCAAGGACGGCACTGTCGACCATCTGGCGCATTATTCGCTGAAGGATGGCCGGGTCATCGACATGCTGACCATGACCACACCGACCGGCGGCGTCGAAAAGACCTTCCTGATGCGTCTGCTCTCCGGCGGCATCAATCCGGCCGACGCAGCACAACAGCTTCTCGGACACGTGCCCAGCACCTTGGGCCAGCACTATTGATTTGAACGGAGCCGTTTGGCTCCCGCATTCTTCGCAGATGTAGAAAAAGCCGCATCCGGTCACCCCGATGCGGCTTTCGATTTTTACGGCATATGAGCCGAAACTGGTCCTTTGTTTCAGGATAGTGATATCCGCAGAAACAGAAGATAAAGCGCATCACTTTGTGCGACGCGCTTTATTTGATCGGCTCAGGCCAGGACGGCGAGCAGCAGCAGCGCCACGATATTGGTGATCTTGATTGCCGGGTTGACGGCGGGGCCGGCAGTGTCCTTGTAGGGGTCGCCCACGGTGTCGCCAGTCACCGAGGCCTTGTGCGCATCCGAACCCTTCATGTGGCGGACGCCGTCCTTGTCGACGAAGCCGTCCTCGAAGCTTTTCTTGGCATTGTCCCAGGCGCCGCCGCCGGAGGTCATCGAGATCGCCACGAACAGACCGTTGACGATCACACCGAGCAGAGAGGCGCCAAGTGCGGCGAAAGCCGAGGCCTTGGAGCCGGAGAGCAAGAGCACGCCGAAATAGACGACCAGCGGCGCCAGCACCGGCAGCAGCGACGGCACGATCATTTCGCGAATCGCCGCCCGGGTCAGCAGGTCGACGGCGCGGCCATAATCGGGCCGTTCCGTACCTTCCATAATGCCGGGCTTCTCGCGGAACTGCCTGCGCACTTCCTCGACGATCGAGCCGGCGGCGCGGCCGACAGCAGTCATGGCAATGCCGCCAAAGAGATAGGGGATGAGGCCACCGAAGATCAGGCCGGCGACGACATAGGGGTTGGAGAGGTCGAAGGAGATTTCGCCGATGCCCTTGAAGTAGGGGTAGAGGGTCGAACCTGCCTTGTTGGCCTCGGTGGCAAAGAAATGCAGGTCGTTGGAATAGGCGGCGAACAGGACCAGTGCGCCAAGGCCGGCCGAGCCAATCGCATAGCCCTTGGTCACCGCCTTGGTGGTGTTGCCGACAGCGTCGAGCGCGTCGGTGGACTTGCGCACTTCCGGCGGCAGATGCGACATTTCGGCGATGCCGCCGGCATTGTCGGTGACCGGGCCGAAGGCGTCGAGCGCCACGATCATGCCGGCAAGGCCGAGCATGGCGGTAACGGCGATGCCGGTGCCGAACAGACCGGCGAGCTGGTAGGTGGCGATGATGCCGCCGACGATGACGATGGCCGGCAGCGCCGTCGATTCGAGCGAGACAGCCAGACCCTGGATAACGTTGGTGCCGTGGCCGGTAACGGAGGCCTGGGCGATCGACACAACCGGCCGCTTGCCGGTGCCGGTATAGTATTCGGTGATCACCACGATGAGCGCCGTGACGATCAGGCCGACCAGTGCGCAAAGGAACAGATTGGTGCCGTTGACCGTCGTGCCGGCAGCGCCGACCGGACCCCAACCGACCGTCAGCCAGGTGGCGAGCGCGACAGCGACGATCGAGAGAACGCCGGTGACGATCAGGCCCTTGTAGAGCGCGCCCATGATGTCGTTACTCGGGCCGAGCTTGACGAAGAAGGTGCCGATGATCGAGGTGATGATCGAGCCGCCGCAGATCGCCAGCGGATAGAGCATGGCGCTTTCGAGGATCGGCGTACCGGCAAAGAAAATCGACGCCAGAACCATGGTGGCAACGACGGTCACGGCGTAGGTTTCGAACAGGTCGGCGGCCATGCCGGCGCAGTCGCCGACATTGTCGCCGACATTGTCGGCGATCGTGGCCGGGTTGCGCGGGTCGTCTTCCGGAATGCCGGCCTCGACCTTGCCGACCAGGTCACCACCGACGTCGGCGCCCTTGGTGAAGATGCCGCCGCCGAGACGGGCAAAGATCGAGATCAGCGAGGCGCCGAAACCGAGCGCCACCAGCGCGTCGATGACTTCACGGCTGCCTTGCTGCATGCCGACAATATGGGTGAGGATGAAATAGTAGACGGAGACGCCGAGCAGCGCCAGGCCGGCGACCAGCATGCCGGTGATGGCGCCCGACTTGAAGGCGATTTCAAGACCTTCCGCAAGCCCCTTCGATGAGGCCTGGGCGGTGCGAACATTGGCGCGGACCGAGACATGCATGCCGATGAAGCCAGCCGCGCCCGACAGTACGGCGCCGATCAGGAAGCCGAAAGCCGCTGCAGCGGAAAGGAGCGCGAATACGAGAATGAAAACCACAACGCCGACAATGCCGATCGTCGTATACTGGCGCGTCAGATAGGCCTGCGCACCTTCGCGAATATAGCCAGCGATCTCCTGCATGCGGCTGTTGCCCTGGTCTGCGGCCATGACCGATTGCGTCGCCCATACAGCATAGGCGATGGACAATAGCCCGCACACGATCACGCACAACAAAATCCCCATTCCCAAATTCCTCCAATTTGACGGCGGATTGGCCATCCGCAGTTTCTGCGACAACCGGCAAACTCCCCACGCCAGTCATCCGGATTCACAAATCGCGTGGACATTGATGGGTGGCGTCCGCCACGTCAAGTCTCCGCCGCCAGGTTTGGATCGGTCGGGTCAAATAATTCAGTTGAATATTAAACTTCTTCGGAGCGTGGTTCGGAATGGTTCAAAAAGAACAAGAGGACGAGGCCGAGTATAGCGAGCGGCCAGACCGGCAGAATCATCGCATCCCAGCCGAAGCGGCTGAAAATCTGGCCGGAAGCGAAAGACGAGAGCGCCACGGTGGAGAACAGGATGATGTCGTGAAAACCCTGCACCTTGTCTGCCTCGTCGGGCCTGTAGCTCCGGGCGACGATCGAGGTGCCGCCGATGAAGCCGAAATTCCAGCCGGCGCCGAGCAGCGTCAACGCCCCCCAGAAATTCCACAGCTGGACGCCCATATGGGCGATCACGGCGCAGATCATCAGGATAGCGAGGCCGGTCGCCACGATTCGTTCCGCCCCGAACCGGCGGATCAGCCGCCCGGTGAAGAAACTTGGAGCAAACATGGCGAGCACGTGGAACTGGATGCCGAGCGTCGATTGACCGTCCGAGAAGCCGCAGCCGACGACCATGGCGAGCGGTGCGCCAGTCATCATGAAGGTCATCAGCGCATAGGACGCGATGCCGCAATACATGCCAGTGAGGAAGCGGCGGCGGAAGACGATTTCCGAAAGCGGCCGCGATGGCGCATGAGTATCTGCATGTGCGCGCGTCAAGGCCGGCAGTTTCAGGAAGGACAGAATCAGGGCGCCCGCTATGCTCATCGGCGCGAAGGCGACGAAGGGGCCGACAAAGGCGATCGGTGCGAAGAGGTCGCGCGCATGGATCGCAATCTGCGGGCCAAGCACGGCGGAGACGATGCCGCCGGCGAGGATCCAGGAGATCGCCGTACCCTTGTAGAAGGATGGTGACGCGTCGGCAGCCGCAAAGCGGAATTTCTGGGTGAAGCCAGCGGCGACGCCGGTCAGCATCAGGCTTGCCACGAAGAGCCAGAAATTGCCCCGATAAATGCCGATCGACGCCAGCAGGCCGCCGATACCCAGGAGCAATGCCCCGAAGATGAAGGAGGGGCGCCGCGACAGGTAGCGGGACAGCATGGCGACCAGGACGGTACCGGCTGCCGTACCGACATTGAATCCCGTCAGCGGTGCGGTCGCCAACGACTTGTCGGCGCCGAGCATCTGATAGGCGGCGAGCCCGCCGACGGCGAAGGTGATGGAAGGCGCCGCACCGAGTATTGCCTGCGCCGCGGCCAGCAGCGCGACGTTGCGGTGTGCGGAACGGATCTCCGTCTCCAGTCCTTCGACAGAGGCCGTCACGCCGTCACCCGATCACTTCTTGCCGCGCAGCTTGCGGGCGACGCTGTCGAGCACGGCATTGACGAGTTTCGGCTCTTCCTCATCGAAAAAGGCATGAGCGATCTCGACATATTCGCTGACGATGACGGCGGTCGGCACGTCCTTGCGCTCGATGATCTCGAAGGTGCCGGCGCGCAGGATGGCGCGCAGCGTCGCATCGAGCCGGGAGAGCGGCCAGCCTTCGAGGAGCGAATCGGCGATGATCGGGTCGAGCGCCCGCTGGTCACGCACCACGCCGGAGACGATCGACCGGAACCAGGACGGATCGGCCTTCAGATATTGCTGGCCGTCGATCTCCTGGCCGAGGCGGAAATTCTCGTACTCACTGACGATCTCAAGCACGCCGGTGCCGGACAGTTCCATCTGGTAGAGCGCCTGCACGGCGGCGAGGCGCGCGGCACCCCGCTGGTTTGCCTGCTTCACGTCCTGCTTTTCGGCTTCGTCGGACATTTCAGGCGCCAAGCTTCTTCTTGAGGGCAATCATGGTCAGCGCCGCGCGCGCGGCAAAGCCGCCCTTGTCGAGTTCGCTGCGTTTTGCGCGACGCCAGCCCTGTTCATCGTTTTCGACGGTCAGAATGCCATTGCCGATCGGCATCGATTCCGACACGGCCAGATCCATCAGCGCACGTGCCGATTCATTGGCGACGACGTCGAAATGGTAGGTCTCGCCGCGGATGATCATGCCGAGCGCGACGAAGCCGTCATATTCGGTGCCGTCCTCATCTGCGGCGTCGAGCGCCATGGAGATTGCCGGCGGGATTTCGAGCGCGCCGGGCACGGTGATGACGTCATAGGTGGCTCCGGCCGCCTTCAGCGCCTCGGTGGCGCCTTCCAGCAAAGCATCCGCCATGTCGTCGTAGAAACGCGCCTCGACGATCAACAGATGCGGTTTGTTCTTCTTCTTGGCCATGTTTTCCTCGGAAAATGTGYAAATCGGCGCCCGGCCGTCGTTTGGCCCCRGTCAAACCACGGACGATGCGCCTTGGCAAGGGGTTTTTCGCCTATCCAGCCCCCCGGAAAATGCATCCGCATCACACTTGGCAAAGAATGCTTCACACCATAATGATATGACAGARACGGAGCTTCTCAAATCGGCTTCGCGTACCTACATGAAGTCCGTCAAGACTCGGCATGTTGAAAAGGAATCAGACGATGAACCGCCTTACCACCGCGACACTTTTTGCAGCTCTCGCAGCTGGCACGCTCGCGGGTGCCGCTCATGCCCAGTCGACGACCAGCGACCCGCTGGGCATCAACGCCACCGACGACCCGACGACGGCGCGTCTGAACGGTCAGCTGCAGGGCGGCACCAACAGTGGGCTCGGCATGATGCCTGATTCTTACCGTAACGAGGACACGGTGAGTGGCTGGTCGTTGGAAAATGGCGACATCATTTTCCACAAGAAGGGCGATCTGAAATAAGCCGGCCTCGCCCAGAGCGACCATGAAAGATAAAGCCGGCCTCGATGCCGGCTTTTTGCTGCCGTCGTGATGCAGAATGTATGGACGAAACGGATGCCGGTTGCCTGCACGAGCAAATGGTCCGGTTTCTTCATTGAAATGACACGGGCTCCTTTGATGCCGAGGATCGATATCGATGATTGCGGCGGAGGTTGATATTCCCAATCCGTTGTTTCCGCCGAAGCTCCGGCCCGGCGACAAGGTTCGATTCGTCTCGCCCGCCAGCACACCCGGCGAGGACGCCGTGTTTGCCCGCATCAGTGTCCTGGAAACCTGGGGCCTGAAGGTCGACATAGGCCGGCATGCCTTCAACAGGCTCGGATATCTGGCCGGCACAGATGCGGAGCGATTGGAGGATCTCAACGCGGCATTTCGCGATCCGGAGGTCAGGGCCGTTTTCGCCACGCAAGGCGGCAAGGGTTCTTATCGCATCGCCGACCGGCTCGATTTCCCCGCTATCGTGCGCGACCCCAAATATCTCATCGGTTTCAGTGATATCACGGCACTGCATCTGATGCTCTGCAGCGCCAGCGGCCTGGTCGGCATTCACGGCGCACTGGTGGATGTCGATGACGACAGCGCGGTCGCAACGCTGCGCGACGCACTCATGTCGCCGGACTTTGCAACAGTGGCGTGGCGGCGCGACGAGCCGACATCGGCGCTGACGACCGAAGGTTCCGCCGCCGGCCGCCTGATTGGCGGCAATCTCGACATGGTCTCTACGATGGCGGGATGGGGTCTGCCATCGCTTGAAGGCGCAATCCTCTTCATCGAGGCGACGAACATGTATATCGGCCAGGTGGACCGGCAACTGACGGCATTGCGCAAAGGCGGCCATCTCCGCGGCCTGACGGGCGTGGCGCTCGGACAGTTCACTGGATTCGAGCTTAACAAGCGCTATTCGGTGATCGATGTGCTGCGCGAACACATGACTGAACTCGGCGTCCCCGTGCTCGGCGGTCTGCCGCTCGGTCACGGCAGTTCGCCGATGGTTGTTCCGATCGGAGCGCGTGCGAGGATCGACACAGCAAAAGGCACTTTGTCCTTCGGTTGCTGACACGTCTCACCCGCGGCATCGGTGCGGCATTTTGGTGCTCCCCACAAGCTGCCGCAATCCTGCCGCATGACGACATCTTCGCGGCAGCGCAACATGAAAAAACTTTAATTCTTTTCAGTGCCTTATTGCATTGAAACGGCCGTATTCGGCGTCCAGATCTTGGTTTGCAAGCGCGACGATGGACCGGGCCGATCGATCCACGCCGCAGGTGGTGACAGGACCAAGGAGCAAAGCCATGAACCGCTTCATTGTCATCAGCCGCGCAACTACGCCCGTCGCCGCCAAGACCGCCATGGATGGCGGCATGACCCTCTACGTCCGTTGAACCTCGTGCCCCCGGAGTTCATCGGCGACTAGCGAGATGGGCCGGTTGACCTCCCCGGCCCACCTCGTTGCCTATTTGAACTCCGCAAGCCGCGCCGCGTAGCGCGCCATCGTATCGATTTCCAGATTGACCTTGTCGCCGGTTCTGCGCTCGCCCCAGGTGGTCACTTCCTGTGTGTGGCGAATGATCAGCACGTCGAAATCCGTTCCATCGACCTTGTTGACCGTTAGCGACGTGCCGTCGAGCGCCACGGATCCTTTCGGCGCGATGAATTTGGCGAATTCCCGCGGCGCCCGAAGGGTGAAGCGGGTCGCGTCGCCCTCCTCATCGACCTTGACGATCTCCGCCATGCCATCGACATGGCCCGAAACGATATGGCCGCCCAACTCGTCGCCGACCTTCAGCGCTCGTTCGAGATTGAGCCGCGCGCCCTCGGTCCAGGCGCCTGCCGTGGTCAGGCGCAGCGCTTCTTCCCATGCCTCGACTTCGTGCCAGCGCTGGTTTGATCCTTCTTCGGCCAGCGCCGTCACCGTCAGGCAGACACCGGCATGCGAAATAGACGCGCCGATGGCGATCGTCTCGGGATCATAACCGGAGGACACACGCAACCGGATGCCTTCATTGAGCGGCGTGATCTTCTCGACCGTGCCGATATCGGTGACGATGCCTGTGAACATGACTTTTCTCTCATTCTCCATTCGCTCGATGGATATAGTCGTCCACGACATCGTCGCCAAGGCACTCGTGCCTGCGAACGGCAAATCCATCAGCAACGCTCTGTTGCGAAACCGGCGACGGTATTCCTCCCTCTCCAACCACGACAGGCGAGGAGAAGAGCAGGATGCGGTCGACGAGTTGTTCGTTGACAAAACGGTTCGCCGTTTGAGCACCGCCCTCCACGATCAGCGACGACAGACCTCGAGCTGCCAGCGCCTCGAGCAAAACAGCAAGTTCTGCCTCGACAATTATTTCCGCACCGGCAGCTTCCAGCGCCTGCCGGCGGCCTGCATCGGCTTCCGGCTCGGCAACGACGAGAAGCGGATGCCCGTCCTGGATCGTGCGGACGAGCTTTGATGTCAGCGGCAGGTCGAGCCGCTTGTCGAGCACGATCCTCAGCGGCGATCGGTCCTCCAAACCTGGTAGGCGGCAGGTCAGTGCAGGATCATCGGTCAGCGCCGTGCCGATGCCAACCAGGATCGCGTCACTTTCCGCACGCAGGATATGCGATTGCGCTCGCGCACTCTTGCCGGTGATCGGGAATTGGGAGACGCCCTGCTTGCCCATCATGCCGTCAGCGGAAGTCGCAAGCTTCAGAATCACTTGCGGCCGCTTCCTGCGCTGTCGATTCAAATAGGCTTCAAGTTGTTCTTCAGCTTGCTCGCGCAACACATCAGCCACGACCTCGATGCCGGCGTCGGCGAGCATTTTCAGCCCCCTGCCCGACACCCGCTCATCCGGATCGGTGAGCGCCACGACCACGCGCGCCACACCATAAGCAATCAGGGCCTCGGCGCAGGGGGGCGTCTTGCCATGGTGGGAGCAGGGCTCCAGTGTCACATAAGCCGTGGCGCCGCGCGCCGCTTCGCCTGCTTCAGCCAAAGCCTGGGGTTCAGCGTGCGGCCGGCCGGAAAGTGCGGTGACCCCGCGGCCGACGATGACGCCGTCCCTGACGATCAGGCAGCCGACCGACGGGTTGGAGCCCGTCTGCCCCAGATGCCAGCGCGACAGGCGGATGGCCGCCGCCATGAAGCGCTCATCCAGGCGGTGTTGCTCTGCGTCACGTGTGTGCTGGTCCATGTCCATTCGGCGCCGCCGGGAAAGACCTCAGCGCTCCTCGATCGGGTCGCGGGCGATCTTTGCCGAGATTTGCTTTATCGCCTCGGAAAAGTCCTCGATATGGGTGAAGTCGCGATAGACCGAGGCGTAGCGGACGAAGGCGACGTCATCGAGGTTCTTCAGCGCTTCAAGCACCTGCGTGCCGATCTCGGTCGAGCTGATTTCCGTCTCGCCCGAGCTTTCGAGCCGGCGGATGATGCCGGACACGGCGCGCTCGATCCGGTCGCGGTCGATCGGCCGCTTTCGCAGCGCAATCTCGAAGGACTTCACCAGCTTGTCGCGGTCGAACGGCATCTTGCGGCCGGATTTCTTGACCACCATCAGTTCGCGCAATTGCACGCGCTCGAATGTGGTGAAGCGGCCGCCGCAATCCGGGCAGATACGTCGCCGGCGAATGGAGGAGCCATCCTCCGCGGGGCGGGAATCCTTGACCTGTGTATCTTCGGAATTGCAAAACGGGCAGCGCATGGAGAACCTTATCGGGGAGAAATCACTCCGGCGTTCAAATAGCGTCCGGCGACAGGCGGGACAAGGGGTATAGCCAAGCCGGGAGCAAAGGTCCCTCTGAAAACCAGGAAGAGAGACTGCCAACAGGTTCCGAGCACCGTTTTAGTCGCATTGGCGGCTTGGTTCGCCGCCTAAAATATGAGCTATCGCCTTATAAGTGGTCAAAATTTTCGTCGCGATCGTGGAACCGCGGAAAACCTTCGCGGTTTTGTCTCGAATTTAAAGTTCTGTTCGCTTCCGGCAGAGGCGCCCTGTGCGATTGTCCCATTGCTCCCAAGCAGATCACAGAATTGGAAAAACATCATGAAATGGATCAAGACTCTCCTCGCCGCCGCGGCTCTCGCCCAGATCGTTTCGGCTGGTGCCGCACTTGCAGGCTCCAACCTTGAAGACATCAAGTCGGCCGGCACTCTCAAGGTCGGCACCGAGGGCACCTATGCACCCTTCACCTATCATGATGCCTCCGGCGCACTGGTTGGTTTCGATGTCGAGATCGCCCAGGCGATCGCCAAGAAGATCGGCGTCAAGGCGGAATTCGTCGAAGGCAAGTGGGATGGCCTGATCGCGGGCCTCGATGCCAAGCGCTATGACACCGTCATCAACGAGGTCGGCATTACCGACGGACGCAAGAAGAAGTATGACTTCTCCGAGCCCTATATCGCCTCGAAGGCGGTGCTGATCGTCAAGAGCGACAATGATGGCATCAAGACCTTCGCCGATCTCAAGGGCAAGAAGTCGGCACAGTCGCTGACCAGCAATTTCGGCAAGCTGGCCGAATCCTCCGGCGCCGAGCTCGTCGGCACGGACGGTTTCGACCAGTCGATCCAGCTGGTGCTGACCGGCCGCGCCGACGCCACGATCAATGACAGCCTGTCTTTCCTCGACTTCAAGAAGCACAAGCCGGATGCGCCGGTGAAGATCGTGGCGCAGGAAGCCAATGCCGACTATTCCGGCGTGATCATCCGCAAGGGCGAGCCGGAATTTTTGGCGGCGGTCAACAAGGCGCTGGCGGACATCAAGGCCGACGGCACCTATGACGCAATCTCGAAGAAGTATTTCGGTGCGGACGTTTCGAAATAATTTCCGGCGATTTCACCGTTCGACACAAGGCACTATAGCTCGATCCGCTCCGGGTGCCGGAGCGGATTTTCGTTCAAGGGGTCCGATTTGCCTTCCTGGCTTCAACTCATGCTGGATTCGCTCCAGCCTCTGCTCTGGGCAGGGTTGATCTTCACCATACCGCTGACGCTCTTGTCCTTCGCGTTGGGGCTGACGCTCGGGCTGGTCGTGGCTGTGGTCCGGCTGTTCGGGCCGAAGCCGCTGGTCGTCATCGTCCGGTTCTATGTTTGGGTGATCCGCGGCACACCGCTTCTGGTGCAACTCTTCGTCATCTTCTACGGCCTGCCGAGCCTCGGCATCCTGCTCGACGCCTTTCCCGCGGCGCTGATCGGCTTCACGCTCAATATCGGCGCCTATACGTCCGAGATCATCCGCGCCGTGATTTCCTCGGTCCCGCGCGGGCAATGGGAAGCGGCCTATTCCATCGGCATGAGCTGGAGCCAGGCCATGCGCCGCACCATCCTGCCGCAGGCAACCCGCGTCGCGGTGCCTCCGCTTTCCAATACCTTCATTTCGCTGGTCAAGGATACGTCGCTCGCCGCTGCCATCACGGTGCCGGAACTGTTCCAGACGGCGCAACGCATCGTCGCCACTACCTATGAGCCTCTTATCCTCTATATCGAAGCGGCGCTGATCTATCTTGCCATGAGTTCGGTGCTTTCAGCGCTGCAGGTGCGGCTCGAGCGCCGCTTCGCCCGCTATGGCGGCTTCCTGGAGGCGCGGACATGATCGAGCTCTCCCATATCGAAAAGCGCTTCGGCGACAATATCGTCTTGAAGGATATCAGCGTCCGGATCTCAGAAGGCACGGTGACGGCGCTTGTCGGCCCCTCGGGCGGCGGCAAGAGCACGCTGCTGCGCTGCATCAACCTCCTGGAAATACCGACCTCGGGCGACATCCGGTTGGGCGAGGAAAACATCCACTTCCAGCCGGGCAAAAAGGTCGGCTGGGATGCGATCCAGCACCTGCGCCGGCAGACGGGCATGGTGTTTCAGAGTTTTCAGCTCTTTCCGCACCAGACTGCCATCGAGAATGTCATGGAAGGGTTGGTGACAGTGCTGAAATGGCCGAAAGCGAAAGCCCGAGCGCATGCGCTCGAACTGCTGCAGAAAGTCGGCATGGCCCACAAGGCCGATGCCTGGCCGGCCACGCTTTCGGGCGGCCAGCAACAACGCGTCGCCATCGCCCGGGCATTGGCGCCATCGCCACGCGTGCTGCTTTGCGACGAGCCGACCTCGGCGCTTGATCCCGAACTCGCAGAGGAAGTTGTCGAGGTGCTAAGCCGGCTTGCCCGTGAAGGCACGACGATGATCATGGCGACGCATGACCTGCGGCTCGCGTCTCGCGTGGCCGAGCAGGTCCTGTTCCTCGACGGCGGTTTGATTGTCGAAAGCGGTCCGCCAAAGGCGATCTTCCAGTCGCCGGAGCGGGAGCGAACGAAAAGATTCATTGCCTCGCTGAATGCGGGGCATAGTTACGATATCTGAGCCCTGTTGTCAGATTTTGAATGCCAGCGCAGAGGACGCTTTTCCGACATGCATAGTGTTGCCGCCATCAACTCATCCGACAAGACGACGTTCTACGCTGAACTTGCCCAACAACTGGCAGCCGTACTCGAAGGCGAGCGCGATCCGATTGCCAATGCGGCTAATCTTTCGGCGCTTGTGTTCGATCAGGCTCCGGATCTCAACTGGGCAGGTTTCTATTTCCTGAAAACGCCGCAGGAACTGGTGCTTGGCCCGTTCCAGGGTAAGGTAGCCTGCGTCCGCATCGCGGTTGGCAAAGGCGTCTGCGGCAGTTCGGTGGCGGAGAAAAGGACGATGCTGGTCCCGGATGTCCATGCTTTTCCGGGCCATATCGCCTGTGACGCCAATTCCCGCTCTGAGCTCGTCGTGCCGCTGATCGCTAATGGCCGGGTCATCGGTGTACTCGATCTCGACAGCCCCTTGCCGGGCCGGTTCGACACCGCGGACCAAGCGGGCTTCGAACGCCTTGCCGAGATCTATGTCGGCGCGAGCGATGTCTGACCCTCACCTGTCGTTCTACTCGAATTTGGCAGGTCCTGGCCTCAAACTTCACCGCACCGTATGCGCATTGCGCCGTATGCTTTTTGGCCAGATCATGTAACTTCAGCTTAGAAAACCGGGGGATATCCGGAACGTGCCGGAGAGCGGCGGAGCGCAAAGGCATGTCAACTGAATTGCACTGCGCTATTGCAATGTTACTTTTCGTTGCATGAAATAATCCGCCCGAAAACCAAGTCGCCAGCCACGGCATTGCGTCTCGGTTCGGCGGAACAAATCCGTGTCTCAATAATTATAGGTGCTGGGGAGTTTCATTCTTGAAGAATGGAAAACACACCTTGACTGCATGATATGCTCATCGGTCCCCGTCGCGGCCAAGCAAGGTAACGAGTAAACAGGGGACGTACATGTTGCAGGGCGATCTTCATGGCGGTGATCCCTTCCGATTTCTTGGCCATAACGGCGATGTTGCCCGCCTGATCCGGAATTTCGACTGGGCATCGACGCCTCTCGGCCCCGTGCAAAGCTGGCCGCCATCCCTCAAAACTGCCACCGCTCTGCTGCTTCATTCTCCCGTGCCGATCGTCATGCTCTGGGGTGAGACCGGCGTGATGATCTACAATGACGCCTATTCGGTTTTCGCCGGCCATCGCCACCCGGCGCTGCTTGGTTCCAATGTGCGCGAAGGCTGGGCGGAGGTCGCGGACTTCAACGACAACGTCATGAAAGTCGGCCTCTCCGGTGGCACGCTTGCCTATCGCGACCAGGAACTTACCCTGCACAGAAAAGGCTATCCGGAGCAGGTCTGGATGAACCTCGATTACTCCCCGGTTCTTGATGAAAACGGCAAGCCGGCAGGCGTGATCGCCATCGTCGTCGAGACGACCGAACGCGTGCTGGCAGAGAGACGCAACAGGGAAGAGTTTCAGCGTCTGCAGAACATGTTTTCGCAGGCCCCGACCTTCATGGCCGTGCTCGGTGGGCCGGAACACCGCTTCGAACTGGTGAACCCCGAATATCGTAAGCTGATCGGCAATCGCCTGGTCGACGGAAAAACCATTGCCGAAGGGTTGCCTGAAGTCGTCGAGCAGGGTTTTGTCACGCTGCTCGACCAGGTGTTCCAGACGGGTGAAGCGATTGCCAGAACATCAGAGCGCATCCTGTTGAGATGGACCGACGAAGGTCCTCTCGAAGAGCGCTTCGTCGATTTCGTCTATCAGCCGATCCGCGATGAAAAGGCAACGGTGACTCATATCTTCGTGCAAGGATACGATGTGACCGAGCGGGTCCGCGCCGAAAACCATCAGAAACTATTGATCAACGAACTCAATCACCGCGTCAAGAACACGCTGGCGTCGATCCAGGCGATCGTCTCGCAGACGTTGAGAGGCGTGCAAACCACCGAGGAGGCATCGAAGGCGATCTCCTCACGCATCCAGGCACTCTCGACCGCGCACAATGTGTTGACGAACGAGAATTGGGATGGCGCCGACCTGCGCACCATGGTGGAGCATTCGCTGGAGGCGTTCCAGCATGCCGGGCGCGCGGCGATCCATATTTCCGGTCCGAAATTGCGCGTCGGTCCCCACGCCGCTCTTTCCATCGGGCTGGCAATGCATGAGCTTGCGACCAATGCCGCAAAATACGGAAGTCTCTCCGGTCCAACGGGAGTCGTCGATGTAAACTGGTCGGTTGGATCCGGCGACGTCTTCAAACTTGCCTGGATGGAAACCGGAGGCCCAACCGTCTCTACAACAGATCGGACAGGCTTTGGCTCCAGGTTGATCCTTCATGTACTGCCGAAGGAACTGCAAGGAACCGCCGAGATTGACTATCGTTCCACTGGCGTGGTCTTCAGCCTGACCACGACGCTTGAGGCCGTCAGCGACAAGCCGCGCTGAACAGGGGATAAATTTTGAGAATACTTGTCGTCGAAGACGAGATGCTGGTCGCCATGCTGATCGAAGACGCGGTCACCGATCTCGGACATCAGGTGGTCGGGCCCGCGATGCGGCTGGACGCGGCACTGGTGGCGGCCGGCGAGGAAGACTTTGATTTTGCCATTCTCGACATCAACCTCGCGGGCAAGCAATCATTTCCCGTGGCCGATCGACTGATCGAGCGCGGCATTCCGTTCATGTTCGCCAGCGGATATGGCCTTGCCGGCCTGGTCGACCCCTATCGCAGTGCGCCGGTGCTGCAGAAGCCGTTCGAGGTCGACCAGATCGCGAAAATGCTGCTGCGGGTGCCGGCACGATAGCGGACTTGCGGCACGGGGGCTCAAGCGCAACCGAACAGCAAGGCTACCTAAAGAAAGAACCCTCTCCATCGCTGGAGAAGGTCCCAAGGATCGGCCCAAAGCCAATCAAGCTTACATATAGCCGTACATCGGGAAGCGGCCGGTCATCGCCACGACCTTGTCGCGCACCTTGGCTTCCGTGGCGGCATTGCCCTCATCCGAATTGGCTTCGCGCAGGCCGTCCAGCACTTCGACGATCAGGTTGCCGATCTCGGTGAACTCGGCTTCCTTGAAGCCGCGCGTCGTGCCGGCCGGAGCGCCGAGGCGGACGCCAGAGGTGACGAAGGGCTTTTCCGGGTCGAAGGGAATGCCATTCTTGTTGCAGGTGATGTAGGCGCGGCCGAGCGCGGTTTCGGCGCGCTTGCCGGTGGCGTTCTTCTTGCGCAGGTCGACCAGCATCAGGTGGTTGTCGGTGCCGCCAGAGACGACGTCGAGGCCGTTCTTGATCAGCGAGGCAGACAGCGCCTTGGCGTTCTTGACGATCTGGGCGGCGTATTCCTTGAATTCCGGCTGCAGCGCTTCGCCGAGGGCGACGGCCTTGGCGGCGATGACATGCATCAGCGGGCCACCCTGCAGACCGGGGAACACGGCTGAGTTCATTTTCTTGGCCAAATCCTCATCATTGGTGAGGATCATGCCACCGCGCGGGCCGCGCAGCGACTTGTGCGTCGTCGTCGTGGCGACATGGCAATGCGGGAACGGCGACGGATGCTGGCCACCAGCGACGAGGCCGGCGATGTGGGCCATGTCGACCATCAGATAAGCGCCGACCGAATCGGCGATCTCGCGGAAGGCCTTCCAATCCCAGATGCGGGAATAGGCGGTGCCGCCGGCGATGATCAGCTTCGGCTTGGTCTGTTCGGCCTTCTTGCGGACATCGTCCATATCGAGCAGGTGGTCCTCCTCGCGCACGCCATAGGAGACGACGTTGAACCACTTGCCGGACATGTTGACCGGCGAACCATGGGTCAGGTGGCCACCTGAATTGAGGTCGAGCCCCATGAACGTGTCGCCGGGCTGCAGCAGCGCCAGGAACACGGCCTGGTTCATCTGCGAGCCGGAATTCGGCTGGACATTGGCGAAATTGACGCCGAACAGTTTTTTCGCGCGCTCGATGGCGAGGTCCTCGGCGATATCGACGAACTGGCAGCCGCCGTAATAGCGCTTGCCCGGATAGCCCTCGGCATATTTATTGGTCATGATCGAGCCCTGCGCCTCGAGCACGGCGCGGGAGACGATGTTTTCGGAGGCGATCAGCTCGATCTCATGGCGCTGGCGGCCGAGTTCCTTGGTGATGGCGCCAAAAATGTCAGGATCGGTATCGGCAAGCGTGCGGGTGAAGAAGGTATCGGTGGCGCTCATGGGCTCATCTCTCCGGGAACCAGGAATGTGAGCGGTCTTAGCGGCAGACGGGCGGAGGAGCAAGACGATTTGCGCCGACGAATGTGACGCCTGCGGCACGGCGGCGTTCTTGGCGAGCCCGCTCGCCACCGCATGTGGCGATTTCGCCGCAGCTTGACACCTGGCGGAAACTGGCAAAGATGGCGCCACCTGAATCGAGAGCCACACCGAAAGAGCCTGACTTGTCTTCCAAAACCGTCGAGCTCTTTTATTTCGACGCCGGCGGCGGCCACCGCAACGCGATGAATGTCCTGTCGCGGCAATTGAGCGTGCAGCACCCGGACTGGCTGATCATTCCCGTCGACCTGCAGAAGCTGCTTGAGCCGATCGACCCCGTCTACCGGATGACGCTGAAGCTGACTGGATCGCTGAAGCGGTTCCTGGCGCCAAGATTTGCGCTTTCGCCCATCCAGGCGCAGGATATCTACAATACGGCGCTGAAGCGCGGGGCGACGCGGGGCATGGGCGCGATCCTGCCGATCCTGCAGGGCTTCGTGCGCCGCTATTCGCCACAGATCGAAATGCTGCTCGAAGCGCGCTGGCGCCGGCCTGAAACGCCGCGGCCGGACCTGGTGGTCTCGGTCATCCCGAATTTCAACAGTGTGATGTTCCGGGCGCTGCGCCGGTTCGACACGGCGATACCCTATCTCACCGTGATCACCGACATGGTGGATTGCCCGCCGCATTTCTGGATGGAGGACCAAGACCAGTATATGGTCTGTGGCACTGAGAAGGCGTTCGAGCAGGCCGTGGAGACCGGTTTTTACGCACCGGAGAAGATTTTCCGTGTCTCTGGCATGCTGCTGAAGGAATCCTTCTATGCCGCGCCGGCAGCGGAAGGCCTGACGCGCGCCTCACTCGGCCTCGATCCCAAGAAACCGACAGCGCTGATCATGTTCGGTGGCAATGGATCGCTGCGCTCGACGCTGGCAATCCTCTCCCAGTTCGAGCGTTCCAAGCTCGATATCCAGACGATCGTGCTCTGCGGGCACAATGCCAAGCTTGCTGCCAGCCTCCAGGGCCGCGCCAATTGTCATCCCCTCGGCTTCATCACCAATGTCGCGGACTATATCCGGCTTGCGGATTTCCTCATCGGCAAACCCGGCCCCGGCAGCATCAGCGAGGCGGTGCATCTCGGCCGGCCGGTCATCGTCGAGGGCAATGCGACGACGATGCCGCAGGAATTGCCGAACGTCAAATGGGTGCGAGACAACGATGTCGGCATCGTCGTCCGCTCCTTCCGCAAGGAGATTGTCGGCGCCGCCGAACGCATCCTTGCCGATCTCGACCGCTACAAGGCCAATATCGCCAACAACATCCCCGAAAACCGCGCCGTGTTCGAAACCGCCGAAATCATCGAAAGCGTGGCGACGGCCGTCCATCTGCCGTCGTTCGACCGGGCGGCGCGACCGCCTCTGCCGCTCAAGCCGAGCCGGCTTTCGCCACGCGCCTGGCTGGGAAAGGGCCGCACAGGCCGCTCGCGCGCCTGATCAATGCTCAGGAAGAATGTGTTCGCAGACATGCAAAAACCCGCCAGTTTGGCGGGCTTTTGCATGTTCTTATCCGTACTCAGTTGTTGGCGACGGCCGGTTCCTGGTTGAGGCCGGTCTGCAGCGCCAGTTCCTGGGCGCCATCCATCTGGTAGATGTCGTCGCGGAACTGCACGACATGGTCCTTGGCGGACCAGGCGGTGACATATTTGAAATAGATCGGGATTTCCTCAGTGATATCGATCGGCGTGTTGACGCCGGTCTTGATCACCTGCTCGATATGCTGGCGGCTCCAGCCGGGCGTGTCGCGCAGAATCCAGGTCGTCAGATCACGGATGTTCTGGCAGCGCACGCAGCCCGACGATTCGAAGCGCGAGAGCTTGTTGAACAGGCCCTGCTGCGGCGTGTCGTGCATATACGTGTCGAACTGGTTGTGGAAGTTGATCTTGGTCGACGCCATGGCATTGATCTTGCCCGGGTCCTGACGGAACATCAGGTTCGGCGCCTTTTCGGCGTTCCAGTCGATGGTCTTGGGATCGACTTCATTGCCCTTGGCATCGAACAGACGAATCTTGCTCTTCGTCAGATAGGTCGGATCCTTGCGCATCAGCGGCACAATATCCTTTTCGATGATCGAGCGCGGCGCTGTCCAATAGGGGTTGAGCGTGACGTTGTAGATCTTCGAGTCCAGGATTGGCGTGGGGCGCGAGATACGACCGACGATCGCCGTATGGCGCTGCACCACGCGGTTGTTCTCCACCGCTTCAATATAGGCGGCCGGGATATTGACCATGACATAGCGCTGACCGAGATCGGTGGTGATCGCCTGCACACGCGTCAGGTTGGTGCGCAGCTGCGCCAGGCGCATATCGGCCGGAATATTCATCGCTTCAAGGGTGAAATTGCCGAGCACGCCGTCCTCGGGCAGGCCGTGGCGCGCCTGGAAGCGGCGCAGTGCCTCCTCGACGAGCGAATCGAAGGAATTGGAAATGCCAGCGGAATGCGACAGGTCGCCGGAGATCATCAGCCGCTTGCGCAGCACCGCGACGGCCGGATCGGCCACGCCGATCTGCAGCTTCTGGTTTGTCACCACTTTCGGCCAGCCGCCATTGGCGTTGATGGTCTCGTAATCGTAGATCGCCTGTTGCAGATTGGCGGCGGCATCGACGCCGAAGATCGGATTGTTGGAAACGACCGCGGCGGCTGTGCGCGACGCCTTGGCGTCGAACTGGTCATCCCAGTTGCCGCGGCGCGGCGCATTGATGATATCCTGCAGGGAAAGATCATCTGCAGCGGCGCGGCCGGCTATGGCCGCGGCACCCAGAAAAGTCGCCGAGCGCAGAAAAGCTCGGCGGGAAAAAGAAGAAGAATTGTCCTTGTCCGACATGCGTACTGCCTTCCAACTATCCGGCAAATTGTGGATCGCGCTTCGCCCTAACACGGTCGTGGTTAACAATGGGGAAGTCTCGCGTTCCTTGTGCACTGCCGTAGAACGCGTCGCAACTTATTGATCGGACGAATGGTCAAGCCCACCCGATTGCCTTCCCCGTTGTGGCCGGCATGCCACAATAATGTGGCCGGAATGTGCAGAGAGGAACTCACGAGCGCGTGAGCACCGGATTGCCTTGATCCTCGGACGAGGTAACGCGCCTACGGCCGGGCGACGCGCATCTGTATATAGTCCTGGTTGATCAGGAATTCGGAGCGGTGGGCGACAAAATAGACGGCGAGCTGTTTTGCTTGGGATGGTGGCGAACTTGGCGTCGTTGCCCATGATCTCAGGCCGCGTCCCGGTCGCATACACCTTGTCATAGAGTTTCTGGTCTGCGAGACTGGTAAGCACGTAGTAAGTGCCATTGTCCGCGGTCAGGAAAACCAGGGCTGTCTGGCTGGCGCTGGCATCCGGCTTGCCGGTCTCGGCATAGCGCAGCACATAGGCATTATCGCCGAGTTTCTGCGCCCGGATGGCCAACTGGTCGGATTCGCCGTTGAACATGAAGGTATAATGCATCTGTTGGCCGGCCACCGCCTTCACGGGCGTCATCGTGCCGGTCAGCCGGAATTTTTGCGTGTCGCGGTCAAAACTTTCGAGCTTGAACGGCGCATCGCTGGGCAGGCCGGGGATCGCGTCGCCGGCGGCATCGGCGGTCGGCAGGATGACATCGGACTGGAAAGAGCAGCCGGCCAGCCAGACCAGCGCCAACAGTGCGATCACCAATTTTGCAAGACGCATCTCAAATCTCCGCCGGACAACAGGCYGTCTTCCGTGGAGACGTTTCAGGTGGGGGATTTCATCCCCGCGCCTAAAATATTGCGCGGCTGATTATCGTGCTGCGGCCAACCGATATCCAAGGCAATGTCAGCCGGTCCGAACCGCCCCATGCGCCGGCCCCTCTTCCTTGACCTCGCGCGGCGTCGGCACCGGGATCACGCCATGGTTCGGATCACGCACGTCCTGTCCTCGCGATCCGTCAGCCGCCACTGGCAATTCGCGCTCGCGGCTCTGCCGCAGCGTGTGGCGCAAGCTGGTCGCCTCGTCGATCACGTGGGTCAGTTCGTCTTCGGAAAGATCAGAGAGGTCGAATGTCTTGGCCATGATCGGCTCCTTGGTTGGATTGGCGTTGCCTAGCCTAAACGCACGAACCGACGAATCGATCATTGCCAGCGACAGATTTAGAAATCGAGTGCGCCGCGCATTCAATTGAAAGGCCGTTTGAACGGGAACGCGAGTATAGACCGGATGGTTTGAGCGCGATTCCCAACCCGGCGTTCCTCCCAAGCCAGAACCTCGGCCCTCGTCCCCTCCAGGCGAGGGCTCCTTTTTTGATGACTACCTGCGAGATCGCACCAGCCATCGAAATGCCAACCCTCATAGAGGGACTTCGAGCCTCGGAATTGTTAGCGGCGGCGGCGGAAGTCCACTCTGATGATGTTGTCGCCATCTGCGGCTTGCCGCGGCAGAGCGCGCGCTACCGTGTGTGTCCTGCCCTGGGCTTCCATCCCGGAACGCAATTCGGACAATTCATGATAGAGCCGCGCCACCTGCTTGCGGTAATAGTCGACGATCTGTTGATGTTCGTCGCGTGAAATGTAGCGCTGATCAAACCATTCCGTCATGTTCGGTTCGCCTGCTTGTCAAGCGATGAACCCGCAGGGTTTCACAGAAGTTCCTTGTTGGGGGGGGTATTTCTCTGATCTTGCTTAACCAATTCTCAAGAGGTCGGGTTCTCAAGAGGTCGGGAAAGGTGCAACCACGCCTATTCCGGACTTTCACGGGATAGCGCAGCCCCCCGAGAGCGGCGGCGAAGAACGCGCCTGTAGCGCTGTCGCGGCGCAATCACCCCCGAGCGGCAAGCAACCTGTGCAGCATCTCTCGCCCGAGGTCGCTGAGGTGAAATAGCCCGCCTCGCGTGCGAGAGCCGAGACCCATAGTCATCAGGTTCGCCTCATGGAAATACTTCTCGCCCTTGTCCCGACTGTCATACCAGCGGCCAAGCGTCTCCCATTCCGTCGTGTTTGTCCCATCACGCATTGCGCCCTAATCCTGCTAATTTAGCTTACACGCGGAACTCTTCTAACAGCAAGGCAATTGATTACTTGCAACCCCTTGAACCGTGAAATATCCGCAACTATTTCTCCCCATGAATTCGATGGCCATTGAGGTAACTGGCCGGAACATTAGGGAGAAATCGACATGATTAAGACAGCGATGGCGGAAGCCGGAGTATTGCGTGCCGAGGAAGTTGCTATGCTCGGCCAAGTCTACGACGAAATCACTTCCGCACCCCAATACCTTGGGGACAAGCCCGCCTGCGAGGCGCTGGCCAAGAAAATCCTTCAAATGTACGAGTCGGGCGTGACTGACCCCTACGAGCTCAAACGGATTTGCGGTAAGCCCTAGCCTAAATCAACCGAAGGCCGCCGGAAATTTTATTCCCGCTTTGTTCTTATCGAAGCAGGACGAGTCGCGTCGACACATTCGGCGAGGCAGCGGGCACAAGATTATTCTTGTCGTGAAATGCCGCCTATGCGGGCGTGAGGGACGGCTCTCGGCAAATAGGCAGTCCGGGCAAAGGGCATCCTATCAGAATCGGGCGCTGTCGCGGCTGAGGTTGGCGCCGGATCCCGACAGGCCACGGGGCTGTGGTTACTTCGGAGCCGCTCGCCTCCGAACAACTTTAAAAGTGGGACAACTCAACTTTTGCAAGTTTTGATACTGAAACGCAAACGGGCGCTACGGCATGAAATTTCACGCCCCGTAGCGCCCCTTTGTGCTTCCGCACGACTGGAGGGAATGCGGTGTGGCACGCAGCGGAGTGCTTACAGCCGATAGAGAATGCTATCGTTCCAGAACCGGTCCAAGCGCTGCAGGAGCTTGTTCATTTGGCCGAATTCATCGGTGCCGATGCCGCCCACCTTGTGGATCGAGCCGACATGGCGCTGGTAGAGCTTGGCGACGGTTTCGGCCACGGACTGGCCCTTGTCGGTCAAGGAGATGCGGACCGAGCGGCGGTCGATGCGCGAGCGGGAGTGATTGATGAAGCCCATGTCGACCAGCTTCTTAACGTTATAGGAAACGTTCGAGCCCATATAATAACCGCGTGAACGCAGTTCGCCGGCGGTCAGCTCGGAGGCGCCGATATTGAACAGCAGCAGTGCCTGTACCGCATTGATGTCGTCGCGGCCGGAGCGGTCGAATTCGTCCTTGATCACGTCGAGCAGGCGGCGATGCAAACGCTCCACCAGGTGGACGGATTCGAGATAGAGGTTGTGGATGACCTGTTCCTGCGGATCGACGGCGACCGGTGCTGCCTGGACTTTGAATTTCGGGTTCATTTTTCTGCCTCGCTGTTTGCCGGCGGTTCTTGTTTTTTTGATCCCGCCTTGTATGAGCAAAGTAGCGGGGACCTCTAAAATTCTACTTAAATCATAGGATTAACGCGTCGTTACGGGGAAAGAACGAAGCGACAGAGTCAACAGAGGCTTAATGTAAAGGGTTTGTTAACCGCGCGCGGCAGCGTTGCGAGCGGGTTTGAGGAAGAAGATCGCCAGCCTGAAAATGATGTAAACCAGTGCCGTTGCGGCAATCGCAATGACCTTGATGCGGTCATCGCCGAAGGTGGGCCGCATCAGTTCATGCATGCCGACTTCCATCGCCGCGGCCGCCGTCCAGATGACCGGCCCCCAGGCGCCGCGCAGCCAGAGCCCCAGTGCCGCCACCGGATAAAGCACGGCCAGCGTCGTATGCGCCGCCTTCATATCGACCCCGATCAGATCGAAGCGCAGCTTGCCGCCATGACTGTAGCCGATGAGATCGCCCCACAATTGCAGGCCATACCAAAGGCAGCCGAGTGAAACCACTCTGAGGAACAGCGTCATCAGCAGATCGGGCAGGAAGAGCTTTGGCGGTTTCAGGGCAAAGTCGGTCATGCATTCTTTCTAGTCGATGGCTGATATGAAAACCAGAGCCCGCGGCATTCTGGTTTTTGCAATGCGCCTATCTACATGCTAATCACGCGCCACCTCCCCGCTTGGATCTCCGCCATGACCGACAAGACCCATATCGTTGACGAAATCACCGGCCATCGCCGCATGCGCCGCAACCGCAAGGCCGACTGGTCGCGGCGGCTTATCCAGGAGAACCGGCTGACGGTCGACGACCTGATCTGGCCGATCTTTCTTGCCGAGGGTTCCGGTGTGGTCGAGCCGATCCCGGCCATGCCCGGCGTTAACCGGCTTTCGGTCGACAAGGCGGTGGAGGCGGCGAAAGAAGCGGCGGATCTCGGTATTCCGGCGCTCGCCACCTTTCCCAATGTCGATCTGGGCCTGCGCAACGATACGGGTTCGGAAGTCCTCAACGCGAACAACCTGATCAACCAGGCGACAGCGGCAATCAAGAAGGCGGTGCCGAATATCGGCGTGATCACCGATGTGGCGCTCGATCCGTTCACCAGCCACGGCCATGATGGCATCCTGCGCGAGGGCATCATCGTCAACGACGAGACGGTCGACCAGATCGCCCGTGCCGCGGTGATGCAGGCCGATGCCGGCGCCGACATCATCGCGCCGTCGGATATGATGGACGGCCGTATCGGCGTGATCCGCCGGGCGCTCGACGCCGCCGGTCACCAGGATGTCGGCATCATGTCCTATGCGACAAAATTCGCTTCCGGCCATTATGGCCCCTATCGCGAGGCGATCTCGACCAGCGGCCTGCTCAAGGGCGACAAGAAGACCTACTACATCGATCCGGCCAACGGCACCGAGGCGCTGCGCGAGGCGGCGATGGATGTCGAGGAAGGTGCTGATATGCTGATGGTCAAGCCGGGACTGCCCTATCTCGACATCTGCTGGCGGATCAAGGAGGCCTATGGCCTGCCGGTTTATGCCTACCAGGTGTCGGGCGAATATACGATGGTCAAGGCCGCCGCCGCCAATGGCTGGATCGACGGCGAGCGTGTCATGCTCGAACAGTTGCTCTGCTTCAAGCGCGCCGGCTGCGACGGCATTCTCACCTATTTCGCCATGGATGTGGCGAAAATTCTCAGCCGCCGCTGATGATGATGCCGTTTTGGGAAAATGCGGCCGCGATGCCAGGGAGTTCTGCACTATATCGGCGCAAGAATTGAATTCCTGCATTCAGGCATTCCAATGTCGTCAAACCGATGAACGAGGCTTCTCCGGACCAACATGGCCGGAGCCATAAGTTGTCGTCCAAGCGGCCTCAGGCGTGCGCATCTTGCGGCGCCTGCCTTGCATTCCCACATCTGGCCCACGTGCTTGTCCCGAAAGGCGGAACAGATGGCAAATATCTATGACGATGATCGCGCRCTCGATCACTATCTTCTCGACGGACTTCTCACCCGGCGCATGCTGGCCTTCGTCATCGATTATATGATCGTGGCCTTCCTGATGATCCCGGCTGCGGTGGCGGTATTCTTCATCGGCGTGCTGACGCTGGGGCTCGGCTTCTATCTCTATCCGGTATTGTTCTTCATCATAGCCGGCCTTTATTTCGGGCTGACGCTCTCCTCGTCGGCGCAGGCGAGCCTGGGCATGCGAGTCATGGATGTGATGATGGTCCGGGACGACGGCTTGCGGATCGATTTTCCGACGGCGATCGCGCATCTGGTGATCTTCTGGATCCTCAATTCAGTGTTGACACCCTTCATCCTGCTCGCGGCCCTTTTTACCAACCGCAAGCGCCTGCTGCACGACATCGCGCTCGGCACCGTGCAGGTACGGGCGAGCCGGTGGCTTGCGCCGGGCTGGCGCTAAGGCCGAATTGCGCCACCTCATTGCCGCAGATGCGGGAAAAGACCGTCTCGCGCCGCTTTGGACAGTTGACGTTTTCTATTCTTTCGCCATGCTGATAGGCTGCATCGAAGGAAGCGAGATACTGCGTCGAGAATGAATACTCAGGTCCATCCCTCTCCTCAGTTCTTCATGACGGCACCGGCGGCGTGCCCCTATCTGCCGGGCCAGGTCGAGCGCAAGGTGTTCACGCATCTGGTGGGACAGCGCGCACCGGAAATGAACGATATCCTGACACAGGGCGGTTTCCGCCGCTCGCAGAACATCGCCTACCGGCCGGCTTGCGAGAGCTGCCGCGCCTGCGTCTCGGTGCGCATCCTCGCCGACCAGTTCGAACCGACGAAATCGATGAAGCGCGTGCTTGCCGCCAATGCCGATCTCGTTGCCCGGGAATATGCCGCCGAACCCTCGACCGAACAGTTCACGCTGTTTCGCAAATATCTCGACAGCCGCCACCAGCAGGGCGGCATGTCCGACATGTCGGTGCTCGACTATGCGATGATGGTCGAGGACACGCATGTCAACACCCGCATCATCGAATTCCGCATCCGCGAGGAAGGCGATGGCGTGCAGCGACGCCCGACCGGCAAGCTGATCGCCACGGCGCTGACCGACGTGATGGCCGACGGGCTCTCCATGGTCTATTCCTTCTACGATCCGGAAGAAGATCACCGTTCGCTCGGCACCTGGATGATCCTCGATCATATCCGCCGCGCCAAGGCCAAGGGCCTGCCGCATGTCTATCTCGGCTACTGGGTCGAGGGCTCGCGCAAGATGACCTACAAGACCCGCTTCCTGCCGCAGGAGCATCTGCTGCACCAGGGCTGGACGCTCTACCAGCCGCCGGCTGGCGAACCGGGCGTGGCAGGCAAATAAATCATGCCGCTCTCCTCTTTGTCGCCTCACGCCCGAGGTGTGTTCATCACCTTCCTCGGCGGGCTGGCGCTGTCTTTCGATATCCCGGTCGTTCGTCTCGCAGAGGGCGGGGCATGGTCGATCCTGGCGGTGCGCAGCATTTGCACGGTCATCGTCACGCTTGTTCTCTGGAGCGCGTTGCGGCTCATTGCCGGCAAGGCGCCAGTGCTGGTGCCCGGCCGCGCAGGCGTGATCGTGTCAATCTTCTATTCGTTCAGCAGCATCGCCTTCATCTTGTCGGTGTTCAATACGACAACGGCGAATGTCGCCTTTATCCTGGCGTTCAATCCGATGTTCGCTGCCCTGCTCTCCTGGATTTTCCTGAGAGAGCGGCCGCGGATGGCGACCTTCGTCGCCATGGCGGCGATGACGGCCGGTGTGCTGCTGATCGTCGGCAGCGGGCTCAAAAGCGGGCATCTGTTCGGTGATAGCTGTGCGGCGCTCTCCGCCTTCTCGATCGCCTGCGCACTGACCTATAGCCGCGCCGCGAAACAGGATTTCGGCTTCACCCCGATGGTGGCAACGATCCTGCCAGCGGTCGTTGGCGGGTTCCTGGCGACCCAGACCGGCGGCTTTCACATCGTTTCGCCCGGCTGGATCATCTTCAACGGACTGTTCCTCACGCCTTTCGCCTTCTGGGCGCTGGCAACCGGCCCGCGCTTTCTCTCCGCGGCGGAGACGGGGATGTTCTATCTGCTGGAAACCGTACTGGCGCCGGTCTGGGTGTGGCTGATTTTCGCCGATCGACCGCCGGTGCCGACGTTGATCGGCGGGGCAATCATCCTCGGGGCGCTGATCTGGCATTCGACGCACACGATGCGGCGGGACAAGATACCGCTGCATTGATTGCGGACGGCGATATGTTATAATGCCGTAACAACATTCGAGGTACGGCTATGAATATTACAGTTCGCCGCGTTGGCAATTCTCTCGGCATCATCCTTCCCAAGGAAATGCTCGATCGTTACGGTATCAAGGAAGGTGACGCCGTCGATGTGGTCGAAGGTGAAAAATCCATCGAACTACACCCACAGAATGCTGACCTGGCCGATCAATTGAAGGCTGCGCGCATTGGCATGGCGAAATACCGTGTCGCGCTGCGCGAGCTTGCGAAATGACCGGATTCCGTTGGCTGACGCGCGAGGCCATCGAGATCATTCACAGTGAGCAGTTGGCCGAACATGGGGGGCTCGCCGGCGTTAAGGACGAGAACGCCCTGGAGTCTGCACTTGTCCGGCCGCTCAACAAGGCGGCCTATGGCGAAGACGACATATTCACGCTCGCCGCTGCTTATCTCTATGGCTTCGTCAAAAACCATCCGTTCTCGGACGGCAACAAGCGAACCGGCTATCTTGCTGCCTTCACCTTTCTATACCTGAACGGCTACCTCATCGAAGCCGACCAGACGGATGTCATCGAATTCGTGCTGGAGGTCGCAGCGGGCGAAATCGACGAGGACGGCGCGACGCGCTTTCTGCGCGACTTCACCGTCCCACTCTGATCACCCGGCGAACCTGCCCGAACGTGGGAAACCCTTCGGCACCGTCCGCCCTACGCCGGCACGGTCGCCAAGCCATTCCGCCAGTTCGTCCTTTTTGCGCACGAAGGTGCGGCCGGCGCTGTCGTCCCAGGTGAGGCCGTCTTCCATGCGGAAGGTGCGGATGTCGGAAACACCGCCGTCCTTGTAGCGCTGCAGGCGAACACCCTTGCCGCGGGTCATTTCCGGGATCTGCACCAGCGGGAAGACGACCAGCCGGCGGTTTTCGCCGACCACGGCGACGTGATCACCGGTGACCGGCACGACGAGCTTGGCCTCGTCGGGCATCGCGACGTTGAGGATCTGCTTACCCTTGCGAGTGTTGGCGACGAGTTCCGCTTCCGGCACGACGAAGCCATAGCCCTGGACTGACGAGACGATCAGCTTGCGCGACGTATCGAGCACGAAGGCGGTCAGCACGTCCTGGTCGTTTTCCATGTCGATCATGATACGCAACGGTTCGCCATGACCGCGGCCGCCCGGCAGCTTGTCGGCGCCGAGCGTGAAAGCCTTGCCGCCGGTGGTGAAGATGATGACCTTGTCGGTCGTCTGTGCATTGAAGGCGATCCTGAGGCTATCACCTTCCTTGAACTGCAGGCCGCTGTGATCGGTCATGTGACCCTTCATCGCGCGAATCCAGCCCTTCTCTGAGACGACAATGGTCACCGGCTCCTTCTCGATCATCGCCTGCTGGATGGCCTCATTGTCGGTATCAGGCGCATCGGCAAAATCTGTGCGGCGGCGGCCGAGCGGGGTGGCCTTGGCGAATTTCTTCTTCACCTCGCCGATTTCCCAGGAAACGGTCTGCCACTGCTTTTCTTCCGAAGCGAGCAGTGCCTCGATGCCGGCCTTTTCCGAAGACAGATTGTCGAATTCGGTCTTGATCTCGAACTCTTCGAGCCTGCGCAACGACCGCAGACGCATGTTGAGGATCGACTCTGCCTGCAAGTCGGTGAGGCTGAAGCGCTCCATCATGACTTGTTTCGGCTCATCCTCCTCGCGGATGATGCGGATCACCTCATCGATATTGAGATAAGCGATCAGATAGCCGCCGAGGATTTCGAGCCGCCGGTCGATAACACCCAGCCGATGCCGCGAGCGGCGCACCAGGACCTCGCGACGATGCGCCAGCCATTCCGTCAGCACTTCCTTGAGCGACATCACCCTGGGCACGCGGCCCATGGAAAGCACGTTCATGTTGAGCGAGATGCGGTTTTCGAGCTCGGTCAGGCGGAAGAGCGATTCCATCAACAGCTTCGGATCGACCGTGCGGCTTTTCGGCATCAGCACGATGCGGATATCCYCCGCCGACTCGTCGCGCACATCCTCGAGCAGCGGCAGCCTGCGGGCGATCAGGAGTTCGGCGATCTTTTCGATCAACCGCGACTTCTGCACCTGATAGGGGATTTCCGTGACGACGATCTGGTAGCCGCCGCGGCCCAGGTCCTCCTGCACCCATTTGGCGCGAACGCGAAAGCCGCCGCGGCCCGTGGCATAGGCGTCGATGATGCTGGCGCGGCTTTCGATGATCGTGCCGCCGGTCGGCAGGTCTGGGCCTTGGATATATTCGACCAGTTTTTCGATCGTTGCATCCGGATTCTTGATCAGATGCAGTGCAGCGTCACAGACCTCGTGGACATTATGCGGCGGGATATTGGTGGCCATGCCGACGGCGATGCCGGAGGCGCCATTGGCGAGCAGGTTCGGGAATGAGCCCGGCAGAACGACCGGCTCGCTGTCTTCCTCGTTATAGGTCGGGCGGAAATCGACGGCGTCCTCGTCGATGCCGTCGAGCAGCAGCGCCGCCACCTCGGTCATGCGCGCTTCGGTGTAACGCATGGCCGCCGGATTATCGCCGTCGATATTGCCGAAATTGCCCTGACCATCGACCACGGGATAGCGGATGGCAAAATCCTGCGCCAAGCGCGCCAGGGCGTCGTAAATCGCCTGGTCGCCATGCGGGTGGAACTTACCCATGACGTCGCCGACGATGCGGGCGCATTTCTTGTAGGCGGTGTTGGGGCGGATCCCCATTTCGCTCATTGCGTGGATGATGCGGCGATGCACCGGCTTCAAACCGTCGCGGACATCGGGCAGCGCCCGGTGCATGATGGTCGATAGCGCATAGGCGAGATAGCGCTCTTCGAGCGCCGTCTTCAGGTCCACCGGCTGGATGTCGTCTCCGCCAGAGGGCGGCATATCGTTTGTTCCCATGACCCCCGTCTATCCGAACCGGCCGCAGCGAGCAAGAATTCCCGGCAAACAGGCTGTGGACAGCGCGTTGACGTGGTTGGTGGAAATTGGCAGGCAGGCGTGGCGGCTATAATGACGCCCCGGCATCCAGGAGGTGTCGATACACCCAGAAATGGTCGCCCGCCGTGGCTGACGATCCGCTATGAAGCCTCAGGGACGCACTGTCCGGCCGGGGATCGTCAGGAGCGAGGCGGCGGGCTGAACCACCATCAACGATCGTGAGGGAACATCCTATGCCAATAAGATCAATGCCGGCAATCGCACTTGCTCTTCTTATTGTCGCGGCGCCCGCGGCCGCCTTTGCGGATGACTCCTTCGGCGCCATCGCCTATTCGCCCGCCACTGGTGAGATCGGCTGGGTCAAGAACGACAAGGAGAAAGACGACGCGGAACAGGGCGCGATGGCGAAATGCGCAGAAAAGGGTGCAACCGACTGCAAGCTCACCAATACGTTCAAGAACAATTGCGCCGCGATCGCCATGGGCGACAACGGCTGGGGCTCGAACTGGGACTCGACGACAACGGCTGCCGAAACCAAGACGCTGGCGACATGCGGCCAATACACCACCAATTGCAAGATCGCTCTCAGCATCTGCACCGAATGAAGCGATCGTCGGTTTGGATGGCCGGCCGCCACCGGCGCCGGGTATTGCCGGCCGTGCGCGCTAGGGCATTCACTTACATCCGGAGACTGAAAGCCTYTCGTTTTGGTTGCGTTGTTGTTCGCAACCAAATAACAGTGCAGCATCCGCAATCTGGATAGGCTTTCATTCATGCGTCCCCTCAAATTCGGCATGGTCGGTTTTGCGTTTGCGCTGGCTTCACTCGGCCAAGCGTCCGCCGAGACCCGCACCGTCCCAGCCAACAAGACGTCGACGATCGGTTTTTACTACACCTATACCCACAGCAGCTGCCACTACGGCGGCAAGCCGAAATTCAGGCTGACGCAGGCGCCTGCCCATGGCAGTGTCATCGCCAAATGGCAGGCTTCGAAGATGACGAGTGATAGTGGGAAATGCGCCGGCCAGCCGGCCTATGGGACGATGATCATCTATACGCCGAACAAGGGTTTCCAGGGCATCGATTCGATCGCATTCGACCTGATCGGCTCCGGCATCTATCCGGGGCCGACCTATGCCCTGAGCCGCGGCTTCCACATAGACGTCAATGTCAGCACCAGCGTCCGTTCGGGGCCAGCGCGTCTGGCAAGGGGCATCGGCAAGGTCGCCCACAGCCATTGCCAACGGCATACATGCAAAAAATCTTAAATACAAGTATGTAAAGAATCTACACGCAACCGGGTTGCATAAGATTTCCCATCATATATCAAATATATGGTCGACGATCATCACAACACGTAATACGGTATCACTTATGCGTTCCTTGCTTCCAGTCATCCTCTCCGCAGCCGCTGCAATTGCGGTCTCTTCACCGGCACTTGCCTCAGAGACGCGCGTCGTGCCGGCCAACCGCGCTTCGGCGATCTTCTTCTACTGGGCCGCAACCGAAGATTCTTGCTATTCCGGCGCCAAACCGACCGTCCACTTCAGCAGCGAGCCGACGCATGGAAGTGTTGCCACTGCGTGGAAGGCCTTCGTTGTGCCCAAGGGACGGAGATGCGCCGGGATGCCGGAGCATGGCACGCTGGTCATTTATCGACCGAAGGCGGGCTACCATGGCCCCGACAAGGTGGCCGTCATATTCAGCAACGATGCGCCGTCCGGCTACTTCGCCCGGCCGAAGGAATGGATCATCGATATCACGGTCAAGTGACACGCCTTGAGGCGCTTCACGCTCGTCTGATCAACTCAATCGACAAGCTTCCCCATCTCGCCGGCTTTCGAGCAGAGAGCCGGCATGACTTTTGCAAATCATCACACGGTATCAACCATGCGCTCAATTCTTTCCGTCATCCTTTCCGCTGCCGCAGTCATCACGATGTCTTCGCCGGTGCTCGCATCCGAGACACGCGTCGTCGCAGCCAATCGCCCTTCGACAATTGCCTTCTATTTCACCTATTCGGGCGATACCTGCTATTCCGGCGCCAAGCCGAAGTTCACCGTCACGGGCGGGCCGGCGCACGGCAGCGTTACTTCGGCATGGACAGCGACCAGGGTAGGCAGCGCCGCCGGCCGCTGCGCAGGCAAGTCGGTCCACGGCACCCAAGTCGTCTATAAGCCGGCACCTGGCTATCACGGCACTGACAAGGTCTCCTTCGTGTTCTCCGAAGGCGAAGGCAACGACTATTTCGTCCGGCCGAAGGAATTCACCGTCAACATCACAGTCAAGTAACGCGCGTTCCGAGGCGCACGACCTGCGCGTCTGACGAACCCGATTGACAATTTTCTTGGTCTCGCCGGCTTCTCAAGAAGGAGCCGGATCGAGCTCTGCGACTTAAAATAGGTATCAACAATGCGTTCCTTCCTCACAGTCTTTTTCTCCGCGGCCATGGTCATGACGGCTGTTTCGCCGGTGCTCGCGTCTGAGACCCGCGTCCTCCCGGCCAACCGCGCTTCGGGACTTGGCTTCTTTTATACCGGTTCTCAGGATGACTGCTCTTCGGGTGCAAAGCCGAAGTTTCACCTCACTGGTAAACCAGCGCATGGAAGTGTGACCTCAGCCTGGAAAGGTTTCAGGATCGGCAAAGAAGGCGGCGTCTGCACCGGTAAGCCGGCACATGGCACGCTGGTCGTCTATCGGCCCAATCCAGGCTATCACGGCTCAGACAGGGTATCGTTCGTGCTCTCCGAAGGCGAAGGCAACGACTACATAGTCTCGCCGAAGGAATATGTCATCGACATAGAGGTCAAGTAGCCGGCTGACGGTGCTTCCATTGACCGCTCGGTCGATTTATCCAAAACAATTTTCAATTCTTCTTCTTGTCGCCGGCTTCGTAAAAAAAGCCGGCGATTTCATTCGGATTATGTTCACATTCAGAATATAAAGCTCCGCTGATCCGTTGACGCATTGGACCAGGCGGAGGGCGTCCAACCGGATCATCTTTCTTTGCTCGTCCTTTGCACCGAAACCCCACCTTATCGCTCTCAGAAAGGGACTTCCATGAAACTCCATCGCTCCATCGGCCTGATGCTCGCCAGCACGGCTTTCGTCTCCATCGCAAGTGCTGCCTTCGCGCTCGATGGCAACGATATCGTCGCCAAGCTCAATGCGCTGAGTTCGAAGAGCGGCGTCGTCATTGCCGCGGCGAGCGCTACGGTCGACGGCGACAATGTCACGCTCAGCGGCGTCACTGCCACGCTCACCACCGCCGACAACAAGAAGATCCCGCTCGGCGACGTCAAGCTCGAAGGCGTGTCGCAGGACGACGAGGGCTATGAAGTCAAAAAGGCTTCCTTCGCCGACCTCAATATCATGGACAATGGTGACGGCATTTCCGCCAAGGATATCTATATCAACGGTCTCGGCATCCCGAGCAAAACGGATGCGAACGATTTGAGCTCGATGCTCTCGGCCGAGTCCGTGCATGTCGGCTCGACCGCGATCATGGCGAAAAACAAGAGCGTCATGACCATCGACCAGACCACCGTCAACTATGATTACGCCGACGACGACAGCAAGGTGTCCTTCGACGCCGACATCGCCGGCCTGAAGATCGATCTGACCTCCGCGCCGGACCCGAAGGCCCAAGAAGCGATCCAGGCGCTCGGCTTGCAGAATCTCGATGGCGAAATCACCATGAAGGGCAGCTGGACGCTGGCCGATGGCAAGATGGATATCTCCGAATATGCCTTCGATTTCGACAATGTCGGCCGTCTCGACATCAATTTCAGCCTTTCGGGCTATACGATGGCGCTGATGAAGAGCATGCAGGACGCGGTGAAGGCGGCCCAGAACAATCCGGACAAGTCGGCCGCCAATGCAGCACTCGGCATGTCGATGATGGGCCTGATGCAGCAGCTCTCCTATAACGGTGCCTCGATCCGCTTCGACGATGCCGGCATCACCGCCAAGGTACTCGATTATGCCGGCAAGCAGCAGGGCGTCGACGGCAAGCAGTTCGCCCAGTCGATCAAGGGCATGCTGCCGATGATGCTCGGCCAGATGAACATGCCCGACCTGCAGAAGCAGATCGTCGATGCCGCCAATGCCTATCTCGATGCGCCGAAGAGCCTCGAAGTTTCGGCCAAGCCGGCTCAGGGCCTGCCCTTCCCGCAGATCATGGGTGCGGCCATGGGCAATCCGGCCGACCTCGCCAAGACGCTCAACGTCAAGGTTACGGCCAACCAGTAAGTTTGCTGATTGCCTTCATTTGCGACCGGCGGCCCTTGGCCGCCGGTTTTGTATGTGGGAGCGCCATCCGAGGAAGGCTCGGCGCCGTTCGGCCCGATGCGTTCCGCCCTGACGGCATCATGCAGTCGGCGCAGCCGAAATTCGCGAAGAGGCAGTCCCCTGTTGGGGGACTGCCGCGGAGACGCCGGAACCTCGCCGGCGCCTATCGCACTGTCGCTACCCTGTTGCCCGACCAGTCGATATTGCGGGTGAAATACATGGTCGCGGCGATGGTGAGGAAGGAGACGATGGCGCCGGCGAGCAGCGCATATTCGTCCTCGCGCAGGATCAGATACATGATGCCATAGGTGACGCCGAGAACGACGGCCAGCGCCATGCCGCTGTGTCTGGTCGTCGCCGTACCGACATAGAGCGCGATCAGCACCGTCGTCAGCGCTGCCGCAATCGCATAGGCGATACCGAAGCCGAGATGCTCGGCGAAGGCGAGCAGCATGATATAGAAGATGATCAGCGCCAGGCCGCTCAGCACATATTGCACCCAATGCACCAGCCTGCCGCTCTTGAGCTCGATAATGAAGACGGCGAAGAACATCAGCGAGATGAAGCCGATGGAATATTTGAGCGTCCGCGAGATCATCTGGTAGAACTTCACCGGCTCCACCAGGT
>NZ_JBFUFF010000040.1:0-57225 GCF_056403555.1 Rhizobium sp. P2_G2 | reverse complement strand
CCCCTTGCGGGAGAGGATACGAAGGCCGGGTAAGCTTAAGCGAACCCTTGGCCGAAGTTGGTGAGGGGTGAATTCGCCGCCGCCGACACAACGAGATTGAAGACGAACGAACTTAAACCGCGACGCAAACGATGCGGGAGGAAGCACAATGGGCAAGACGATCCGGCTGACGATGGCGCAGGCCATCGTGCATTTCTTGAAAAAGCAGATGACGGTGGTCGATGGCGAGACATTGCCGATCTTCGCCGGCGTCTGGGCGATCTTCGGTCATGGCAATGTCGCTGGCATGGGCGAGGCGCTGTACCAGGTACGCCAGGAGCTGCCGACCTATCGCGCGCACAATGAGCAAGGCATGGCGCATGCGGCCATCGCCTTCGCCAAGGCCGCGTTCCGCCAGCGCTTCATGGCCTGCACCACCTCGATCGGCCCCGGAGCGCTCAACATGGTGACCGCAGCCGGCGTCGCACATGTCAACCGCATTCCGGTGCTGTTCCTCCCCGGCGACGTCTTCGCCAACCGTGCCCCCGATCCGGTACTGCAGCAGATCGAAAGTTTCCAGGACGGCACGCTGTCGGCCAATGATGCTTTCCGGCCCGTTACCCGCTATTTCGACCGCATCACCCGGCCCGAGCAGATCATCCCGGCGCTGCGCCGCGCGATGCAGGTGCTGACCGATCCAGTCGATTGCGGCCCCGTCTGCCTGTCGCTCTGCCAGGATGTGCAGGCCGAGGCCTTCGACTATCCGGAAAGCTTTTTCGAGGAGAAGGTCTGGTCTCTCCGCCGGCAGCATGCCGACGACGGCGAAATAGAGGCGGCGGTCGCGGCAATTCAGTCCGCGAAGACGCCGGTGATCATTGCCGGTGGCGGCGTGCTTTATTCCCGCGCCACGGCGGCGCTGCAGGCATTCGCCGAGCGCCACGGCATTCCGGTCACCGTAACCCAGGCCGGCAAATCGGCTATCGACGAGCGGCATCCGCTCTCGATGGGTTCGGTCGGCGTCACCGGCACGTCGGCGGCCAATGCGCTGGTGGAAAAGGCTGATGTCGTCATCGCGGTTGGAACCCGGCTGCAGGATTTCACCACCGGTTCCTGGGCGATCTTCAAGAACGAGACGGTGAAGTTCGTCAGCATCAATGTTGCCAGCTTCGACGCCGCCAAGCACAATGCGCTGCCTGTCGTCGGCGATGCCCGGAACACCCTCTCGGTCATGACGTCGGCACTCGGCGGCTGGAAAGCCTCGGCCGGGTTGCAGGAAGAGGCTGCGCGCCTCAAGGCCGAGTGGATGGCCTCGGCCGAAAAGGCGCTGGCTCCGACCAACGCGCCCTTGCCCTCCGACGCGCAGGTGATCGGCGCCGTCGCCCGCACCCGCGCAGGCGAAAACACGGTGCTGGTCTGTGCCGCGGGTGGCCTGCCGGGCGAATTGCACAAGCTCTGGCCCGCGACCTCGCCGGGCAGCTATCACATGGAATATGGCTTCTCCTGCATGGGCTATGAGATTGCCGGCGGATTGGGCGTCAAGCTCGCCCGGCCGGATGCCGATGTCATCGTCATGGTCGGCGACGGCTCCTACATGATGCTGAATTCGGAACTGTCGACTTCGGTGATGCTCGGCAAGAAGATCACCGTGGTGACGCTCGACAATCGTGGCTATGGCTGCATCAACCGGCTGCAGATGGCCACCGGCGGCGCCAACTTCAACAATCTGCTCAAGGACTCCCATCACGAGGAAATGCCGGATATCGATTTCCGCAAGCATGCCGAGGCGATGGGTGCGGTGGCGCTGAAAGTCGGCTCGATCGCCGAGATGGAGCAGGCGCTGAAGGACACGAAAGACAATGGCCGCACGACGGTGATCGTCATCGACACCGATCCGCTGATCACTACCCAGGCCGGCGGCCATTGGTGGGATGTGGCGGTGCCGGAAGTCAGCCCGCGCGAGCAGGTCAACACGGCGCGTGAGGCCTATATCAAGGCGCTTGCGGCGCAGAGCATCGGCTGAGCGCCGCGCGGAGACCAGGAAGATTTCATATGACTGTCGTTGGAAGACCGGTTGCCGGCCTTCCAACGACGCGCCTCAAGGAGACTATTGATGAAAGCCAAACTCGGCATGTCGCCCATCGCCTGGTGGAACGACGACCTTCCGGAACTGAGCGATGACGTGTCGCTCGAAGAATGCCTGCGGCAATCGCGCAGCGCCGGCTTTACCGGCATGGAGCAGGGCCGCCGTTTTCCCAACAATCCCAGCGAGATGCTGCCGATCCTGCGCACCGCCGACGTGACGCTCTGCGGCGGCTGGTTCTCCGGCACGCTGGTCAATGAGGAGCTTGCGGCCAACAAGGATCGCATCGCGCCGATGATCGAGCTGTTCAAGGCGGTCAACGCGCCCTGCATCGTCTATGGCGAAGTCGGCCGCTCCATCCAGGGTGACCGCTCCAAGCCGCTGGCTACCAAGCCGCGTCTCTCGGACGACGAGATGAAGGCCTATGGCCGCAAGGTGACCCAGTTCGGCGAATGGTGCGCCGAGCAGGGCATGCCGCTTTCCTATCACCACCACATGGCTGCCGTGGTGGAAACCGAGCCGGAACTCGATGCCTTCATGCACAATTCCGGCGAAGGTATTCCGCTCCTGCTCGATGCCGGGCATCTGGCGTTCGCCGGCGGCAATGTGCTGCGCGCGATCGACAACCATCATGGCCGCATCAACCATGTGCATGTGAAGGATATCCGCCAGCCGGTGATCGACGGTCTGGACCGCAGCCGCCAGTCTTTCCTCGATGCTGTGGCGCTTGGCGCCTTCACCGTGCCGGGCGACGGCTCGCTGGATTTCAAGGCCATCGTGCAGAAATTCGCCGATTATGGCTATGAAGGCTGGTTCGTCGTCGAGGCGGAACAGGATCCGCGCAAGGCGCCGCCGCAGAAGATGGCCGAGATCGGTTATGCGGAGTTGATGCGGGTTATGACGGCTGCGGGGTATACTGTGGAGACCGAGGGTTTCCCGAAGGGGTGAGACGGGGGGGGCGATTGCACCCCTCACCAACTTCGGCCAAAGGTTCACTACGTTCACCTGGCCTTCGTATCCTCTCCCGCAAGGGGAGAGGAAAACTCGCCGCACTGCCTTGCCTCAAGTGAGGACGACAATTGTGGCACCCTGCCTCTCCCCTTGCGGGAGAGGATAGCAAGGCCGCGAGAGGCGTAGCCGATCGCTTGGCCGCGCTTGGTGAGGGGTAAACCTCACGGCAACAACGTTTGGAAAAGGAACAGCCGATGCCGAACCTGCTCGTCAAACCCAAAGGCACAAGTGGCCGCGTCACGCATGTCACGCCCGAGACCGCCGGCTGGACCTATGTCGGCTTCGACATGAACAAGCTGAAACCCGGCGAGACCGCCTCAGGCGACACCGGCGATCGCGAAGTCTGCCTCGTCTGGGTCTCCGGCAAAGGAAAAACCTCAGTTGATGCTCAGGATTTCGGCACGCTCGGCGAGCGGATGAGCCCGTTCGAAGGCGCGCCTTACGCGCTCTACGTTCCCGCCCATTCGCATTGGTCGGTGACTGCCGAGTCCGATCTCGAACTCGCCGTCTGCTCCGCGCCGGGGGGCGGCGATTTCAAGACCAAGCTGATCCCGCCGGGCACCCATCCGCAGTTCAATCGCGGCAAGGGCTCGAATGTCCGCCTGGTCACCAATATCATGCCGGAGGACGACAATTCCGCTCATTCGCTGCTGGTGGTCGAGGTGATCACGCCAAACGGCAACAGTTCTTCCTATCCGTCGCACAAGCACGACCAGGACAACCTGCCTTACGAGAGCCTGCTGGAGGAAACCTATTATCACCGCATGAACCCGCCGCAGGGTTTTGCCTTCCAGCGCGTCTACACCGACGACCGATCGCTGGACGAGGCCATGGCGGTCGAGAATGGCGACGTGACGCTGGTGCCGAAGGGCTATCACCCTTGCGCCACCGTGCATGGCTATGATCTCTACTATCTCAATGTCATGGCTGGGCCGAAGCGGGTGTGGAAGTTCCATAACCAGCCGGAGCATGAGTGGCTGCTCAAGGCGTGAGCTGGGTTTTAGTCTCGACAGCTTGCTGATAGTATCTTCGGAGATTTCGGAGGTATTATGCGCGTTTCAGTCGAAGAAGCTGAAAAGAAATTAATCGAGCTTATCGACCTCGCCCGGCGCGGGGAGGAAGTTATTGTCGAACAGGGAGGCAGGCCTGTTGCTGAAATCGTTCCGATCCCGCAAAAAACCGGCAGGTTTAAGTCCGGCATTCTCAAGCATGTGCTGACGGAACCGGCTCCGGATTTTCTTGAGCCCATGAGCGAGGAAGAGTTGCTCGACTGGGAAGGGCGCGATTGATGCCCTTCGTGCTCGACGTATCTGTTGACCCACGCTTTTTAGCCAACCACAGGCATCCCAAGTCTCCATTCCATCAACGGCATGAGTGATTACTCAAGCTGCGACAGTTACGCCACTCACTCCCGTGCAAACGCACCGATCCTTTGCAATACCTCGTCCCGCTGCTCGATCTGCGGGAAATGACCCGCGCGCTCGACAATCTCGAAACGGCTGCCAGGGACAGCGGCAGCAAAACGCTTGCCGTATTCGAGATCGACAATGCCGTCGCTTTCGCCCCACAGTAGCAGGGCCGGACACGCCATGTCTGCCAATCGTCCCCGTAGTGTGGGATCATGCATGAAGGGCTCGCCCGCATAGACGCGCAGCGTGCGCTGGTTCTCCGCCATGGCAGTTGCGGCGTCCGGTCCAGACGGCGCGATGGCAAAGGAGGCGGGATCGTGGAAGGCGAGTGCTGCCCGCTTTTCCGCTGAGACGACCATCGGATCAACGATCGGCTGCCCCAAGAGATCGGCATCGATGCCGACGGCGTTCATCAGGACGATGCCAGCAATACGTGATGCGTCCAGCAAGGCCATCTCCGCTGCGATCCAACCGCCGGCGGAATTGCCGATGACGGTCACATCCCGCACGTCCATCTCCTCCAGCAGAGCGGTGTAAATCTCTGCCAGCAGAGCGGTGTAAATCTCTGCCAGTTGCCGGATAGACGTGAGCCAGGACGGCCTCAGCCGGCCATCAAAGCCGGGGTGTGTCGGCAGGATCGCAGAACCAATCTGCGACAGCCCCTCTCCCAATCCTCGCATCGATGCAGGACCGGCGCCACCGTGCAGCAGCAGGAAAGGGCGTCCCGCTCCGGTTTCGGCAATATGCAGCGCCACGTTTCCGGCCGGCATATTCAATGACCTTACGGATGTTTGCACAGCAAAACCTCTTAGCGACGATTGACATAATCAACCTATTTATATAAATATATTTATATGTTAAGCACGCCTGAACATTTGGGGCTTCTGATCAAGCGCATTCAGGATCGCCAGCATCGACTGCTCGATGCGGCGCTGGAACCTTTGGGCGTGAGTTTGGTCCAATGGAATGCGCTGCGCGAGATCGAGCGCAATCCCGGCGGCTCGCAGCATCGGCTGGCGCAACTGACCTTCAATTCCGACCAGGCTTTCGGAACGCTGACCACGCGGCTGATACAGCGCGGCCTGATCGAGCGGCAGCGCGGTGCAGGGCGGGCGATGGCACTGCAACTGACCCCGCTCGGCAGATCGCTTTACCTGCGGGGTGTGGAAATCCATTCAAACGTGGCCGGCGCTGGCTTTGCTTCGCTCGACGGAGCCGAGCGCCAGATTCTGTCGGATCTGCTCACTCGGCTGCTGCCGCAAGGCTGAAAAGCTTGGCTGCTCCGGCTCTCACACCGGTTGCAGCACGCCGAACCGCCATCCTCGCCGACCGGCATTGACTGCCAAGACCACCGCGATCAGCCCGACCATGGCGATATCCGCCGTCGGTGCCGCCATCCAGATACCCTGTTCCCCGAACAGATGCGGCAGGATGAAGACCAGCGGGATCGCAAACAGATAGGTGCGCRACAGGCCGAGGATTCCGGCCCGTGGCGCGTCGCCGATCGACTGGAAATAGCCGGACAGCACGACGGGTAGACCGCAGAGCACATAAACGGCGGTCGTCCATGGCAGGATGCGTGCCGTCTCGGCGATGATCTTCGGATCACTGACGAAGGCAGCGCCGAAATGCGCCGAGAACAGGAAGCAGATCACTTGCACCAGACCGCAATAGATGACAGCCGTCATAAGGGCGATCTTCAGAATGCCGTTGGTGCGTTCCTTCAGCCCGGCACCGAAATTATTGCCGCAGATGGTCTGGAAGGCGATGTTGATGCCCATCATCGGCAGATAGGCAAAGGTCAGGATGCGGGTCACCACGCCATAGGCAGCGATCGTCTCGACATAGTGGTCCAGCTCCCAGAGACGGATATTGGCGATGATCGATGCCGAGACCAGCGAGATGCCCATGAGGCCGAGACTGGTCGGCGCACCGAGCGCCAGCATCGCCCGCCATTCGCGCACCGGCCCGGGACGCGCAAGTTTCAGCGCAGCGGGGTTGCGCCAACGAAAAATCGCGATCGCCGCAAGGCAGATCGTTTGCGCCAGCACAGTGCCAACAGCCGAACCCGCCACGCCCCAGTGTAGACCGCCCATGAACAGCCAGTTGAAGACGATGTTGAGCACCGTCGCCGAAATTGTCGCGATCGTCATGAAGCCGAGCCGGCCCTCGCAGCGCAAAGCGTCGATGTTGAGCGACAGGAGGAACGAGAGTGGCGCGAAACCGACCATGATGCCCGTGAAGATCCGGGCATTTCCCGCCACGGCGGGGGCGCCGGCCGCGCCGATGTCGATCAGCGCGCGGCCGAACAGCCAGTAGAGCAAGTAAACGGCAATCACCACCGCCATCACAAGCAGATGCGCGCCTGTGAAGGTGTGGCGCGCGTCGTCGCGTCGCCCCGCCCCGAGCTCCCGCGCCAGGATGCTGGCCATGCCGTTGGAGACCAGTGTTTGCAGAGCGTAGAGCATCATCATCATGGGGAAGATGAGCGTGACCGCCGACAGCGCCGCGGCGCCTGCGTAGACGCCAAGGAAATAAGCGTCGGCCACGACATAGAGGCCGTTGATAACCATGATCAGGACGATCGGTGCCGCCGTGCGGACAAAGAGCCGGCTCAGGCTGCCATGCAGGAAGATGTTTTGAGTGGACATGCGTGCCTCACGAAAATCCTTGGGATCCGATGGGGGGCTCGCATTGCCGCCGTCCCGTTGGACGTTCAGGGCATTTCAGTCTCTGCCGCATGTCGCTCGAAAGCGGTCCCTCGTTTCGGGATAACGACATGCGCAAAAACAAACCGAGGACTTCACCATGAGCAGAGCTCGCGAGCGGCAGGCGCCTCAACCGGAGCGGGCTGATACACGCAGGAGCCGGCAAGTGTCAAGTCACCTACGCGACAGCATATCCGACCGAGCGCGATTCACTCGAATACGACCGGTTGCATTCATCGAGGATTAACCGCGCCGCCAATAAACCCTTGCCGTTCAATCTTGCTTAAATCTCAGCGCCTTATGCTTGCCGTAAACCCAGGAAAGGAGACACCCGCAATGCAGTTACATCATTTCAAGGATTTCAACGACAGGATGATG
The DNA here is from genome assembly GCF_056403555.1 of Rhizobium sp. P2_G2. NCBI lineage: Bacteria > Pseudomonadati > Pseudomonadota > Alphaproteobacteria > Hyphomicrobiales > Rhizobiaceae > Rhizobium > Rhizobium sp. P2_G2. Next base: position 49,660 of record NZ_JBFUFF010000040.1, on the reverse strand, counting down.
ATCTCCAATCCGAAGCGCAGCTTTCGGCAGTTTCGGGTTGATCGCCCGGGGACGATCATTCCAGTCGCCCCGCACTTGACGATCAAGAAAAAGTATAACTGCCTGATCGAAAGCCTGTCCTGCGCCGGCGCGCTGATCAATATAGGCCCCTATATCATGTTGCCGCGGAATTTCTTCCTCATCATCCTGGGCTCGACCGAAGAGATCGGCGCCACGGAAGTGCGCCGCGAAGGCGACCGGATGATGATCAAGTTCAACATGTTCCTCGACCCCGGCTTCCAGCAATCGATCACCGGCGTCGCCTCGCTCGAAACCGAGATGATGGAATAGCCTCGACCGACACTTTCATTGAAAAGACGCCCTGTCCGATCTGCAGGGCGGCTTTCATTTGTGCTTCGTTTGACGCCACGAATATTTGCCAAAAATGCATAAAAGTGCAATTCGCTAGGATTTTAAATAGCTTATTCAGAGCCTCTCAAATTTTCCGTGCCAGTTTTGGACTAACCCAAAGCGAGAACCAAACATGGCCAACGTTGCTCCGGATATGACGCCCAACTCGATCCATGTCGAACCTGGCCTCGAAGCGCGCCGCTACGAGCGGTTCACGGTCAACAAACCAGGCAGCCTGCTGGCGATCAATCCGGGCCTTTCCGGGATGACCTCGCGGACATGTCAGGTAATGGACATCTCCCGCGGTGGCGCCGGCATCCATGTGCACACGACGATCGGCCTGCCGGATCACTATTACCTCACCTTCCTTGGCGGTGAGGAGCGGATCGGCTGCGCAGAAGTTTACCGCACCGGCGAACGTGTCGGGGTGCGCTTCATCAAGCCGATCGCCGAACATGTGCTGTCGGCGATCATCCGCAACGACTTCCTGACGCGCTGAGCCGCCCCGCGATCTCCAGGGATCGCTCACAGCGCTTCAGCTCTTTGTTATTGCGCATGTCTTTATCCCGAAACCGGTGGCGACTTTCGGGAGACATGCGCGAAGCGCTTCCCGCCCCTCCCGGAATATCTTATGGTCGCCCCTGTGAATCGGGGGACCCTCATGCCAGCATTTCCACGCTTTACCGCCATTGCCCGCGACCTGCCGACGACCGTGCCGTTCGTTGGGCCGGAGGCGATCGAACGCAATCGCCATCTCAAGGTCAAGGCGCGCATCGGCGCCAATGAAAGCGGCTTCGGTCCTTCGCCTACGGTCAAGGCGGCGATGATCGCAGCGGTCGAGGAGACGTGGAAATATACCGATCCCGAGAATTTCGAGCTGCGAGAGGCGATCGCCCGTCATCACGGTGTTTCGCGCGAGCAGATCAATGTCGGCGCCGGCATTGACGGCATCCTCGGCGAAATCGTCCGGCTGATCATCGAGCCGGGCATGCCGGTCGTGACCTCACTCGGCGGCTATCCGACCTTCAACTATCATGTTGTCGGCTTCGGCGGGCAGTTGGTGACGGTGCCCTACAAGGATGACCACGAGCATCTCGAAGGCCTGCTGGAGGCCGTGCAGCGCGAGAACGCGCCGCTCGTCTATTTCGCCAACCCGGACAATCCGATGGGTAGCGCCATCCGGTCCGAAGAGGTTCTGGCCTTCGCGCGCGCACTGCCCGAGACGACGATGCTGATCCTCGACGAGGCTTATGGCGAAACGGCGCCGGCCGGGATCATTCCGCCCGCCGAGGCGCTCCTCGATCGGCCGAACGTCATCCGCACCCGCACCTTTTCCAAGGCCTATGGCCTGGCGGGCTCGCGCATCGCCTATGTGATCGCGGCGGACGACACGGCAAAGGCATTCGACAAGATCCGCAACCATTTCGGCCTCAACCGCATCGCCGTGGCGGCCGCAATCGCCGCACTCGATGACCAGGCCTATCTCGGCGTGGTCTTGGGGAAGATTGCCGCGGCGCGGGATCGGATCGGCACGATTGCGCGCGCCAATGATCTCAGCCCCCTGCCCTCCGCGACGAATTTCGTCACTGTCGATTGCGGTCGCGACGGCGTCTATTCGCGCGCCATCGTCGACGGGCTGATGGAGGAAGGCGTGTTCATCCGCATGCCCGGAGTGGCGCCGCTCAACCGCTGCATTCGCGTCAGCGTCGGGCCGACGCCGGAACTCGATCTGTTCGAGGAGGCATTGCCGAAGGTGTTGAAGCGGTTGGGGAATATGTGAGCGAATAGCGAATAGCGAATAGCGAATAGCGAATAGCGAATAGCGAATAGAAGACGGTTACTTTGGGGCCGTAACAGAAATCAACTACTCGCTATTCGCTACTGACTATTCGCTTTCCCTTACTCAATGAACCGTCATCCACTCACGTGCAGCGCGCAGCGCCTTGGCGAGTTCGGTCTTGCTCATCGAGCGGCCGAGATCGGCGCGCAGCAGGGCGGCGCGTTCGGAGCCCTTGATTGCGGCGATGTTGAGCCACTTATGGGCTGCGACGAGATCGAGGTTGCAACCGCGGCCGGTCGCATACATGAGGCCCATTTCACAGAAGACGTCGGCCTGCGTCTCGCCGCCCATTGCCGCTTCCATGTTGCTGATTTCGTATCGTGCCATTTTTTCGTCCCTTGGCTGAATTCGTTGTTTTAACGTCTGTCCCTGTCTTGCCTTGAGAGGCTCAGGAGATGATCGGTCCGCCTTGCTTCGCGTGTTCTCGATCTCTCTCCAGATGGCGGTTTTTCCCGCGCTTCTTATGGGTTTTAATATGCAGCATGGCTTTCAATACTCGCTTAAAATGCATGCTTAATTTGCCGAAAACAAAGTTCAAATGCTTGGTAAACTTGGGTTTTTGTTAAGCATCGAAAAGCCTGGAATGAGCGGATTTCGCAAAGAATTTTACCGAATTTTCAGCCTGCGGTTTTAGCGGTTTCTTCACCACAAAATCATCAGGCACCCCGACGCGCGTTTGTTTCGCAGCATCCAGCGGGCAGAAAGTCGCGCAGCCGCCATCGGGCGCGCAGGGATCCAGCATGGGAGTAGTAAGGTTTCAGACGGTCGCTTCCGGCAGGAAGACGTCGGCATCGGGGCGCCTCAGGCGCTCATCCTTGCCCAGCATCACCTTGTTCTGAACGGCGATGGCGAGTTCCAGGCTTTCGGCAATGCGGCGGGCACGGCCCATGAGAAACTCGGCCGCCTGGGGCGGGCAGATCTCCTCAGCCGTCTTCCGGAACAGATCGAGCCAGAGGTCGAAATGGCGACCATCGACCGGCAGGTCGAGATGCTTCTGCATCGGGCTGCCACTATAGGCGCCGCTTGCCAGCGCCACGGCCGACCAGAAGGCAGTCAGGCGCTGCATGTGATGTTCCCAATCATGAATGCGCGCGTTGAAGATCGGGCCGAGCACGGCATGCACCCGGATCCGGCCATAGAAGTTGCGGACGAGACGTTCGAGCATGGCCTCGTCGATGCCGGTCTCGGCAATCCGCTCAGCCATCATGCGCGCGCGCCTGTCATTCTCGTCCATGTCTTCCGCCTTCTGATCCGCTGCGGCGATCGCAACCTGCCTGCATATAGGTCGTCCTGACGGATGCTGCCACTGCGCATTCCTCCACAGCGGGTGAATGCAACCCTACCATGCGCCGGCAATCATTCTGAACGCCTCATGAATGCACCTCTCAGAAGCAGTTCAGCCAGACGCCAGTATAGAAGTGTTCAAGAATGGCACATGCCAAGGGAACATTGACCGAAATGACCATCATGATGCGGCGCTTCACTATCATCTGCTTGTCGGCAGCATTGTTCGCCGTCGGTCTGCTGACGATCGTCGAACAACACGAGCGGCCGGGCCGGAGCGTTACATTCAGCGCCGATCATCCCTGCCCGCAGCTAGATGGCGGCCAGTGCCGCACGGAACTCTGACATGCATGACGGGACGGAAGAAAAGGCCATGAAGATCATTACGACCATACGACGCCTGGCAGTGGCACTGCCGCTGGTTTCGCTGCCCTTCGTTCCCGCATTCGGCAAAGTCGTGGCCAATCTGGCGATTATGGCTGCGCTGCATTCGGTTGCGATGCAATAACGTTTTTCCGAGAAAAATCGCTGAAATCGGCTTCACGCCGGTTTGATTGTCATGAACAGCTCTTTATAATGGCCCATGGCTAAGCGAATCCTTTCTCATTCCGTCTTCGATATCCACACACCCGAGCCTTTCCAACCGGCTACGTTCACGACCCCGGCCGAAGCGGTTGATACGCTCGAAATGCTCTACGAGCGCAATACTTCCTTCCTGCGCAACGCGTTTGCGGACGTCACCCGCGGGGCGGTACCGCTCGGACGCTACCGCGCCTTCTATCCGGAAGTCCGCATGGCGCCTCTACGATATGACGAGGTCGATACCCGCCTGCCTTATGGTTTCCTCAGCGAGCCAGGCCTTTATTCGACCACGGTCACCCGGCCAAAACTGTTCCGCCACTATCTCAAGCAACAAGTCGGCCAGTTGCTGAAAAACCATAACGTGCCGATAACGGTCACCGAATCGACGACGCCGATCCCACTGCATTTCGCCTTCCAGGAAGGCGCGCATGTCGAAGCGTCTGCGGCCAACACGATCGACGTACCGTTGCGCGATCTCTTCGACACGCCCGATCTCTCCACCACCGACGACGAAATCGCCAATGGCGAATATGAGCCGCCGGCGGGAGCGCCCAGGCCGCTCGCGCCGTTCACGGCGCAGCGCATCGACTATTCGCTGGCGCGGCTGAGCCACTACACCGCCACCAATGCCGAGCATTTCCAGAATTTCGTGCTGTTCACGAACTACCAGTTCTATATCGATGAATTCTGCGCCTGGGCGCGTCAGCAGATGATCGAGGGCGGCAATGGCTACACCGCGTTCGTCGAACCGGGTAACCTCGTCACCAAGGCAGGCGATGCGGAGCCGACCGAGGGCCTTCCGGCCACCCGCCTGCCGCAGATGCCAGCCTATCATCTGAAGAAGAAGGGCCACGGCGGTATCACGGCCGTCAATATCGGCATCGGCCCCTCCAACGCCAAGACGATCACCGACCATATCGCGGTGCTACGTCCGCATGCATGGCTGATGCTCGGCCATTGCGCCGGCCTGCGCAACAGCCAGCGGCTTGGCGACTATGTGCTGGCGCATGCCTATATGCGTGAAGACCATGTGCTCGATGACGACCTGCCGGTCTGGGTGCCGATCCCGGCGCTCGCCGAAGTGCAGCAGGCGCTGCAGGATTCCGTGGCCGAGATCACCGGTTATGAAGGCTGGGAATTGAAGCGCATCATGCGCACCGGCACGGTCGCCACGATCGACAACCGCAACTGGGAACTGCGCGACCAGAGCGGCCCTGTGAAACGCCTGTCGCAGGCGCGCGCCATTGCGCTCGACATGGAATCGGCGACGATCGCCGCCAATGGCTTCCGCTTCCGCGTGCCCTATGGCACCCTGCTCTGCGTCTCGGATAAGCCGCTGCATGGCGAATTGAAGCTGCCGGGCATGGCGACGGCTTTCTACAAGAGCCAGGTGGCTCAGCATCTCAGGATCGGTATCCGGGCGCTGGAAAAGCTCTCGGACATGCCGTCGGAAAAGCTGCATTCGCGCAAGCTCAGAAGCTTCTTCGAGACGGCCTTCCAGTAATATCGGCAGCAGGCTCGAACGACCATGACCGACGACGATCCGCTTTACCGGGACCCGAGCCTGGTCGAATTCTATGACATCGAGAACGGCGTCTGGGACGATTTCAGCTTCTGCGTCGAGATAGCCGGAGGTGCAACGTCCGTGCTCGATCTTGGCTGCGGTACCGGGCAACTCGCGGCCATGCTGGCAGGCGGACGGCATGTCGTTGGTGTCGACCCTGCCGGCGCCATGCTTGATGTCGCGCGCAGCCGTGCAGACGGTGAAAAAGTGCGTTGGGTCGAGGCAGCAGCCCAGGACGTGCGGCTGGGAGAAACCTTCGACCTCGTGCTGCTGACCGGCCATGCATTCCAGGTGTTTCTCACCGACGATGACGCGCTCAAGGTGCTGAAGACCATAGCCGCGCATCTGGCGCCGGGCGGTCGCTTTGTCTTCGATACGCGCAACCCGGCCTACCGGGCCTGGGAGACTTGGACGCCAGAGGCGTCGGAGCGGATGGTGACGCATCCGGCCTATGGCGAAGTCAGAGCCTGGAATGATGTTGAGTACGATCCGGCGACTGCGATCGCGACCTATCAGACATTCTATGAAATCGCGTCAATCGGAAAGACACTCTCCGCTTCATCGCAGATACGGTTCATAGAGAAGGACAAACTTGCGGAGTTGCTGCACGAGGCAGGGCTGCAAGTGGAGCGGTGGCTGGGCAATTGGCATGGAGCGCCATGGCAGATGGCCTCAAAAGAGATTATTCCTGTCGGCGGTCTCTCGGCGTGAGCTTGTGACCGCCAGGGTGGACCGAAGCGTCCGTCAAGCGTCCCGCGGCATGATCACTTTCAATTCGCCCGGATGCAGCTTGATTGACACCTTCCTGCCAAGTGGCACAAGTTCGCCGTCGAGCACATAGTTTGCCGCCCGATAGACGCGCGGGAAATGCAGGTCGACTGCCTTGGCCTTCATCTCGGTGACCGTAGCATTTTCCCTGAGTTTTCCGCGCAGAATGTCGATGGCGAGTTTGGTCGCGGTCGCTGGCCGTAGCGGTTCGGCAATGTAGATGCCGAGATGGCCGCTCGTGAGATCGTCGGAAAACATCAGGCCGTTCTGGCCGAACGGATTATTCGACACCGAGACAGCCGATGTCATCCGCTGTTCCCGGTGGCCGTCAACGTCGAATTCGATCTCGAATTGCGGCGGGTTCATCATCACGCCGACCGCGGCTCTGATATTGGCAGCGATCTTGCCGAAACGGGAATTGTAGGTCAGCGCATTGCGATAGCGCACCAGGCGCGCGTGCATGCCGACTGAGAACTGGTGGACGAAGGCGCGGCCATCGGCGCTGCCGATATCGCAATTGCGAATCTCGCCCCTGGCAAGGACATCCAGCACGGACCAGATGTCGAGCGGCAGTCTCAGCGATCGGGCGAAGAGGTTCATGGTACCAGCAGGGATGACGCCGAGCGGCATGCCGTTGCGCCAGGCAATGCCCGCCGCCGCCGAAATCGTGCCATCGCCGCCACCGGCGATGATTGCGCCGATATCGTCGCGGCGGGCGGTGCGCTCGAGCACCTCGCGCATGTCCTTGCCAGTGCAGACGATGATCTCCAATTCATCGCCGGCATCGGCGAACACCTGCCTTGCCCTGTCGGCATAGGCTTGCATATCCGTCGTCCGGAAGGTCCCGCCTTCCCGATTCAAGACAGCAATCATCTTCATGCAGAGTTCCCCAGTTGCCTGACCAACAACGTTCGCCAGGCAATTGGGGTTTCAAATGCCGATCATCAAGTGGCCGGAAGCGCCATCCGGCTGCCGCGCCGATCGAGATAAAGCGAACCAGCGAAAACGCAGAGGCCGAGAATCGAAAGTGCTGCGCCGACATAACCGGTCGCCGCATAGCCAAAGCCGTAGGCGATCACCAAGCCACCGAGCCATGCGCCGATGGCATTGGCGATGTTGAAGGCAGCATGCATGGAGGCGGCGGCGATCGTCTGCGCATCGGCGGCGACGTCCATCAGCCGCGTCTGCACCGCGGGGCCGGCGGCGAAACCGCAGCCGATCAGGAAGACGGTCAGGCAGAGCATATAGGGATTGGAGGCGGTCAGCGCGAAGAGCGCCATGACCACCGCATTGATGGCGATGACGCCGCCAATCGTGCCCATCAGCGATATGTCAGCCATTTTTGAGCCGACGATATTGCCGACATTCATGCCGACGCCGAACAGCGCCAGGATCAGCGCGATCGTCGTCACCGGCAGATGCGCCACGTCGGTGGTGATCGAGGCGATATAGCTGAAGATCGCGAACATGCCGCCGAAGCCGCCCGCGGCGATGCCGAGCGTCAGCCAGATCTGCGGCCGCTTGAGAGCGCCGAGTTCGCGGGCGACACTGGCCCCCTCCTCGACTTCGTCCTTCGGCAGGTAAACCCAGATGAGCGCCACGGTCAGCGCGCCGATGCCGCCGACGAAGAGGAAGGCCGCGCGCCAATTGAGCAACTGGCTGAAGAAGGCGGTGATCGGCGTTCCGGCGAGCGTGGCGATCGTCAGACCCAGCATCACCCAGCCGACAGCGCGCGCCCGCATGTGGAACGGCACCATCGAGGCGCCGACCAGCGAGGCGACGCCGAAATAGGCGCCGTGCGGCAGGCCGGTGAGGAAGCGCAGCAGGAAAAACGAGCCGAAATTCGGTGCGATAGCGCTCAGCGTATTGCCGATGAAGAACCAGGCCATCAGCGACAGAAGCAGATTGCGGCGGGAAAGCCGTGCCGCCAGCATGGCGATAACAGGCGCACCGATGACCACGCCCAGCGCATAGGCGCTGATCACCCAGCCGGCCTGCGGCTCGCTGACATCGAAAGTCTTTGCCACGTCCGGCAGGAAGCCCATAATGGCGAATTCGCCGGTGCCGATACCGAAACCGCCGCAAGCGAGCGCGACGATCACCAGGAAAACCTGGAATTTGGTCAAGGGCGCCGGATCTTGGACGGCGGGGGACGACTCGGAGAGCGTGCAGTCGGTCACGGACAGGGGCTTTCGAAAACGGGCAGGCACATCCTGGCCGATGCCGGACGCACCTTCATGATGATGATGGAAAGCCGTTCGCCGGATGCTTGGGAGGATGGGTACGGCTCAAATGATTTATAACCTTATTATCAGTGGTCCGTAAAGCAATTTGTGCGCCGCACACTAAAATCTACGCAATGTTAAGAAACGTTTACAGAAGGATGGCGCCTGGGTGGGCGCCATCCTTCGTGGTTCAGCGACGAGAAAACAGGCCGGTTGAAAGCAGGACACCGATGCAGGTGAGCGCCGCGGCGATATAGAGCGAAGTGCCTGCCTGTTCGCCGAGGATGGCCGCGCCGCCGAATACGGCGAGCACAGGGGTCAAAGCCGTGAAGGCAGCGGCCTGAATACCGCCGAGCGATTTGACGGCGACGCCATAGGTGAAGGTCGCTACAAGGCCGGAGAGCACGCCCTGGCTCACAAGCTGCAGGCCGCTTTCCGAAAGCGACACATGGCTGAAGTCGACGCCATGGATTGCGGCCAGCGCGACATGGATGACCAGCGACCAGAAGGCGATGACGGCGCTGGCATGCAGCGGTGCAAGGCCGGACTGTCGGAAGGCATGAGTATAGGCACCCCATAGCGATGCGCCCGCCAGGATCATCAGCACGCCGTTCCAATCCACGCCACCAGTGAAAACGTGTGGTAGCAAGAGCGCCAGCGAACCACAGAAAATCGCTGCCAGCCCGAGATAGCGCGTCGCGTCGAGTCGGCTGCGGAAGACGAAGATGCCGATCAGCGCCGTCGCAAACGGCATGGCGCCGCCGAGCAGCACGCCGGAAAAGCCGGCCTGGGAAGAATGAATGCCGCTGGCGGTGACCTGGAAGAACAAGGCACCCGAGCCCAACACCATGACCGCCAGCAGCGGCAACGGCACGCCCTTCGGCAGGATGCCATGTTTCAGCCAGACAGGGGCAAGTGCTATTGCCGGAATGCCGAAGCGGCAGAGGCCGAGTTCGATGGTCCCAAGATGGATATTGGCAGAATGCCGCGTCACCACCAGCCAGGATGCCCAGATGGCGACCGTGATGCCGGCCGCCACGTAGCCAAGAGCGGTTTTGCTACGAATGCTTTCCGATGAAACGATGGTTGCCATGGTGGTCGCCTTTCCTCTTTGGAACTGAAGAAAGAATAGGCCAGAGAGCCGAGGCATGTCCTTGCGCATTATGCTTGTGAATTGGCCCATAGCGCAATATCATGCCAATATGAAGCGACAGGATTTGCAAACATGCCAAAACTGGATGAATTCGATTTTGCCATCCTCGAAGCCTTGCAGGACGATGGCCGGGCGACGAATGTCGACATTGCCGAGCGCGTGCATCTCTCGCCCTCGCCCTGCTTGCGGCGCATCCGCAACCTCGAACAGGCCGGTGTGATCCGCGGCTATCGCGCCGATATCGACCGCAAGGAGGTTGGGTTGGGGTTGACGGTGTTCGTCGAGATCAAGGTCGACAGGCATTCCAAGGAGAATGCCCAGGAACATCAGCGGGCGCTGCTTGCCATTCCGGAAGTGGTGTCCTGCTTCCTGATCTCCGGCCAGGCGGATTTCCTGGCCGAAGTCGTGGTCGCCGATCTGCCGGCCTATGAGAAGCTGCTGCTCGATACATTGCTGGCACTGCCCGGCGTCGCGGATATCCGCTCGAATTTCGCCATCCGTGCGGTGAAGACGGCGGGGCCGCTGAAATTGCCGCGAGGGTGAGCCTCAAAACCCTTCGAGAACGATCTTGCCCTTGGTCTTGCTCGTTTCGACCTGCGCATGCGCCCGCTTGAGGTTCGCGRCATTGATCGTGCCGAAACTCTCGCCCAGCGTGGTCTTGACCTTGCCCGCATCAACGAGGTCGGCGACGACATTTAAAAGCTTGTGCTGCTCGATCATATCCGGCGTGCCGTAGAGTGGCCGCGTGAACATCAGTTCCCAATGCACCGACACTGCCTTGCGCTTGAAGATATTGGCGTCGAGCACCTTTGGATCGTCGATCAGGCCGAAGCGCCCCTGCGGCGCGATAAGCTCGGCGATTGCCTGCAGGTGTTCGCCGGAATGGGTGGTCGAGAAGATGAAACTAGGTGCGCCGATGCCGAGTGCGGCGACCTGCTCCGGAAGCGATTTCGAATGGTCGACGATATGATGGGCACCGAGCGACTTTATCCAATCAAATGTCTCGGGTCGCGACGCAGTGGCGATGACCGTGAGATCCGTCAACGCGCGGACGAGCTGCACCGCGATCGAACCGACACCGCCGGCGGCGCCGATGATGACGATGGCATTGGCTGCTCCCGGCACTCTTGCTGATATGTGGAACTGATCCATCAGCATCCTATAAATCGCATCCTTCGGCGCAGGCACAAGCGCAGTGATCCGCAGCCGGTCGAACAGCATTTCGAACGCCGTGATCGCCGTCAGCGGCAGTGCAGCAGCTTCGGCGAAACCAAGACTTTTCGGCTTGTGTCCGACGATACGCTCGTCGACGAGATGGAATTCGGCATTGGTGCCGGGACGGTTGATAACGCCCGCATAATAGACCTCGTCGCCCGGCCTGAAGAGGCTGACGTCCGGCCCGACCTCGCGTACGATGCCGGCAGCGTCGTAGCCGAGCTGCACATATTGTCCGGGTTCCGGCTTGCGGCTCGCGCGAACCTTCGTGTCGACCGGGTTGACCGAGACCGCCTTGACCTCGACGAGGATGTCGTGGCCTGCAGCGGTCGGCTTCGGCAGGTCGACATCGATCAGCGAGGTCTCAACGGAAATGGGTTGCGGGTTCTCATAGACAACGGCGCGCATCAGGTCTCTCCTTGGGCGATTGCGTGAGAGCTATGTGGCGGATAGGATCGAAAGCCGCAAGAATGCACAAATTCTGTATATAGTACCAAAAAGGATACTGTCATGTCCCGCCCGCGTGCCAAGCTTGTCGAGAATTTCCCCGGCTGCCCGGTGGAGGCGACACTGACTTTCCTCGACGGCAAATGGAAKGGTGTGATCCTCTTCCACCTTCTGTCCGGTACGTTGCGCTTCAACGAATTGCGCCGCAAGGCGCCGGCGGTAACGCAGCGCATGCTGACCAAGCAACTCAGGGAATTGGAGGAGGCCGGGCTGATTTCGCGCACCGTCCATCCGGTCGTGCCGCCGCATGTCGACTATGCGCTGACTCCGGTCGGCCGCAGCCTGGAGCCGGTGATCAAGGCATTGCATGACTGGGGTCGTGCACATGTTTTCTGCGCTGAAGGTGAGCAGCAGGTGCGGCTGCCGGGCAGCAAGATCATCGACAGTGCGAAGGCAGCCTGATCGGCTCAGCTTGCCTGGATCACCACGACATGCGTTCCCACGGGCACGCGATTGTAGAGATCGACGACATCATGGTTGAGCATGCGGATGCAGCCGCTGGACATGGCCAGCCCGATCGATTCAGGCTGGTTGGTACCGTGGATGCGGAAATGGATGTCGTTGCCATGGCGATAGAGATAGAGCGCCCGGGCTCCAAGCGGGTTGGTGAGGCCACCGGGCAGGCCGCCGGCGAGCTTGCGATAACGCTCCTCGCGGTGCTGCATGTTGAGCGTGGGCGTCCAGCTCGGCCATTCGGCCTTGCGGCCGATATAGGCGTCGCCGCTGAGCGCCATGCCCTCGCGGCCGACGCCGACGCCATAGCGGATTGCCTTACCATCGCCTTCGACCAAGTATAGCCGCCGCGCCGGGGTGTCGACCACGATCGTGCCGGCAGGGTAGGCCGTGGCGTAGTCGACCTCCGTGCGGCGGAGCTCGGGCTTGATCTTTTCGAGCGGCATGGCCGGCATCGGATGTTCCTCATCCGGGCGGGCAGCATAGTTGGCGCGCTGGGCAGACTGATCGGTGGCGCAGCCTGCGAGAAGTGCGGTAGCACCGAGACCAAAGATAAGGCCGCGCCGCGAAATCGTCATCGAAAGGATCCTTAACATTCGGTTTATGCTGCCGAAATTAAGGATTTATGGTTAATGCCGGGTTAAGCGGGCTGGCGAAATCATGGGTTCAACCGACCTTCATTGCGCCGCTCGGCAGTTGCCTCCAAGGCTGGGATCACCACGAGGATGACGACGACCAGGGCGATCAGCCAGGCTTCTCGCAGCCCCGGATCCAGCCAGGCGAGCAAAGCCAGCAGAGCCGCAGCGGCCATCCGGATGCCGACCGGCCTGACACCCAGCACCTGCCGAAAAATGGCATGGCCTGCGAGGTAGACCGCGCTGCCCAGTAGCAGAAGCAGGTCCTGACGATGCTGGCCAGTGACACCCGCCGCCGAGCGTAGCCCGGCCGCGACCATGACCAGGCCGGCAATCATGACGAGATGGCAGGCGGTGTAGCCGAACATGGCGATCCGGGTGCGCAGACGATTGTCGGAATGCACCATGATATGCTCGGCGCGCGCATCGTCGACGTCGAAATAAGTCCACCAGAGGCCGGCAATCAGCATGACGCTGAGCGCAAGATTGATGATCATCCTGGCATCGATCGTCTGCCCCTGCAGGCCGCTGCCGATGGCGATCACGGTCTCGCCGAGCACGATGATCAGAAGCAGGCCGTGCCGTTCGACGAAATGGCTGGCATTGAGCGAAAACCCCTCGCCCGTGTTGCGGATGGAGAGATAGGTGTAGATCACCGCCGGCCCCAAGAGCAGGACCCAGGACCACGACGTATCGATGCGGCCGGCGACGATGACGAAAATACACGCTGCAAGATTGAACGGCACAATGGCGAACATCGCCCGCGCCGCTTCGGCACCACCCCGCCAGGCGAAGGCGACGAAATGCAGAACCACGACGAAGAGATAGGCCAGGCCGAAGGCGACCCGCGCTTCGCCATTGCTGGCGGGCACGGCAAGCGCCATGACCAGGAACCCCACCATTGCCGCCGCCAGCACCAGCCGCATCGATTTCGGCGTATGTGCATGATTGGTGAGCCAGATATAGCCGCCATACATCCACCAGATCAGCATCAGCACCGCAAAGGCATGCAGGAGGTCGACTGCACTTTGCGCCCGCTCGACCAGGCGGGTGATCTGGGTGATGACGAAGACGAAGACCAGGTCGAAGAAGAGTTCGATCGTCTGGGCACGGAATTCGGGGGAGGCTTCATGCGGCATGAGCGAATCCGGAATCGGCAGGTTTGGTGCAGGAGAACAGGTTTTCACGGCAGGTGTCCAGTCGTGGGGGCGCATTGAAAATAACATCAAATGATGCTATTTTTGATGCCAAGGAGATTTGAAATGCGAACGACTGTAACCATCGATGATGAGTTGCTTGAAAAAGCACGTAAATATACAGGGCTCGTGGAAACGCCGACTTTGATCAGGGTAGCACTGGAGGCGCTTGTCCAACGGGAAGCCGCCAGGCGCCTAGCCCAGCTTGGGGGTAGCGAGCCTGATCTTAAAGCTCCACCCAGACGACGTTTTGCTCCAGTGGATCCGGAATGATCCTTGTCGACACTTCCATTTGGGTCGATCATTTCCGGTCAGGCGATGATGATCTGCAAGCCTTGCTTGATGCAGAAAATGTCATCATCCATCCATTCGTTATCGGTGAATTGTCGCTTGGACATATTCACAGATACGACAACGTCATGGAAACGCTAACGGATCTGCCAGCGATAAGCGTGGCGGACGATCCCGAAGTCCGCCTCATGATCCGTGGCAAGAACCTGTTCGGCATAGGTGTCGGCTATGTAGACGCTCATCTGCTGGCGTCCGTCTTTCTTTCCCCGGCACACAAACTCTGGACACGCGACAAAAGACTTCACGCAGCGGCGCAATCGCTCGGCGTCGCGATGCCTGCCTATCTCCACTAATAATCACATATTCGGATAGACCGGCCCCTCACCGCCCTGCGGCGGCACCCAGTTGATGTTCTGGTTGGGGTCCTTGATGTCGCAGGTCTTGCAATGGACGCAGTTCTGCGAATTGATCACGTAGACCTGCTGGCCGTCCTTCTCCACCCATTCATAGACGCCGGCCGGACAGTAGCGGCTCGAAGGGCCACCATAAACGCCGAGTTCGGAGGATTTCTGCAGGCCCATATCCTTGACCTGTAAGTGGACAGGCTCATTTTCCTCATGGTTGGTGTTCGACAGGAACACCGAGGACAGCCGGTCGAAGGTCAGGACACCATCGGGCTTCGGATAGACGATCTTATTGTGGTTCGCAGCCGGCTCCAGTGCTTGCGCGTCGGTCTTGCCATGCTTCAGCGTGCCGAAGAAGGAGAAGCCGAACAGCTGGTTGGTCCACATGTCCAGGCCGCCGAGGCCGATGCCGACCAGAGTGCCGAATTTCGACCACAGCGGCTTGACGTTGCGGACGCGCTTCAGATCCTTGCCGATGTCAGTCTTGCGCCATTCGTTTTCGATCTCGACCGGCTCGTCATTGGCGCGACCCGCCTCGATTGCCGCAGCAATCTTGTCGGCCGCCAGCATGCCGGAGAGCACCGCATTGTGGCTGCCCTTGATGCGCGGCACGTTGACGAAGCCGGCGGAACAGCCGATCAGCGCGCCGCCCGGGAAGGAGACCTTCGGCACCGATTGATAGCCGCCCTCTGTGATGGCGCGAGCGCCATAGACCAGCCGCTTACCGCCCTCGAACGTGCCGCGGATCGCCGGATGCGTCTTGAAGCGCTGGAACTCTTCGAACGGGTAGAGCCAGGGATTCTTGTAATTGAGGTGCATGACGAAGCCGACGGCAACGAGATTGTCCTCGAGATGATAGAGGAAGGAACCGCCGCCGGTGCGCATGTCGAGCGGCCAGCCGAAAGAATGCTGCACCAGGCCAGGCTTGTGGTTCTCCGGCTTGACCTGCCAGAGCTCCTTGATGCCGATGCCGAATTTCTGCACGTCACGGCCTTCGGAGAGCTTGTATTTGGCGATCAGCTGCTTGGCCAGCGAACCACGGACGCCCTCGCCGATCAGCACGTATTTGCCGAGCAGTTCCATGCCGCGGGCGAAATTCGGGCCGGGTTCACCGTTCTTCTCGATGCCCATGTCACCGGTGGCGACACCCTTGACGGCGCCGACTTCGTTGAACAGCAATTCAGTGGCGGCAAAGCCGGGATAGATTTCGACGCCGAGCTCTTCGGCCTTGGTGGCGAGCCAGCGACAGACATTGCCGAGCGAGACGATGTAATTGCCGTGATTGCTCATCAGCGGCGGCATCATGAAATTCGGCAGGCGGATCGAACCGGCCGGGCCGAGGAAGAGGAAATGGTCGTCGGTCACCGGCGTCTTGAAGGGATGGCCTTCCTCTTCGCGCCAGCCGGGCAACAGGCGGTCGATGCCGATCGGGTCTACAACAGCGCCGGAGAGGATATGGGCGCCGACTTCAGCGCCCTTTTCGAGCACGACCACGGAGAGTTCGGGATTGACCTGTTTCAGCCGGATGGCGGCCGACAATCCGGCCGGACCCGCACCGACGATCACCACGTCGAATTCCATGCTTTCGCGCTCGGGAAGGTCCATTTCGCTCATCGTCACACCTTGTTGTCGTTGTCACACGGCAGACCTGCCGCGCGCCCCACCTCTTTTCCATCGGGTCTTTTGTCAAATCCGCCTGGAATTGTCGAGCCGGGATGCGGCGTTTTCATGTGGTTTTGAGGCTAAGTCGTCGTGGCCACGTCGGCCGACAGGTCAAGTGCGGGGGCTGCGGAAACAGACGCCCGCCACCCCGGGGTCTTGGTACCGACAACCAAGCGGAAATAATATCCGCATGATTATGCTCGCGAACGCGATACATAATCGACAAAACGGCTCAACAGAGCGTTCGTGCTCCTCTTGAGCCAGCAAAGTCCGACAGGCCAAGCCGATTCCGGGCCTGAAAGAGGCTCCTGGCGCGTGCGGCCCGCCAATGCGTTGACGCCGTGCCAGGGTAAAAATGCTGCCCCCAGCCCGGCGGCAACAACGGCATGAACCGTCAGGATATCGTCGGCATACTGGATGATGCGCGGCTTGAAATCGTTCGTGGAACACCAGCGGCTGATCTGCGCGTCCAATCCCGGGCCACGCAGCGGCGAAAGCGCGACAAAGCCGAGATCGTTCAGCGCCGTCAGCCGATTTTGGCACGGCATTTTCATATCGTGCGGAAGCACCAATGCCAGCCGCTCTTCGAGGACAGGTGTGAACGACAATTCGCCGACCTTTTCCGGCGCCCGACAAAAGCCGACGTCAAGCCGGCCATCGAGCAGTCGCTGATGCTGTTCCCGTGACGGCAGGTCATTGAGCGTTATCTGGCTGTCCGGCGTCGTCGTGTGGAAGCCGGCAATCAACTGCGGTGCCACGACGAGCGTCGATATGCCGAATCCTATATCGAGCGACCCGGCCAGGCCGGCAATCGCGCGCTGCATCTTGATGTCGATGTCATCACCGAGGCGCAGGAGAGCGCGCGCTTCCTGCTGCAGCAGTTCGCCCAAAGGTGTGAGCTTCGCGCCATGTCGACCGCGTTCGAACAACGGGCCACCAACGGCTGATTCCAGCGCCTGTATCTGCTTGGACAACGTCGACTGGGTGACGAACAGCTTTGCCGATGCCTTGCCATAATGGCCGGTATCGATCAGTTGGATGAAGGAGCGGAGTAGCTTCAGTTCCATTCGATTATCGAATAATTTCTGTCGAAAATGCCATTTTACGAAACGATACCCTTATGGTCAAATCGCTCCGGATCGATCAGGAGCAATCGCCATGGCATTCAAAGTCTCTTCCGTGCAATTTCAGCATCGGGCTAACGACAAGGCCTATAATCTCTCGCGCATCGTCCATTTCACGCAGGAGGCCATCGAGGCGGGCAGCCATCTCGTGGTCTTTCCTGAGATGTGCATCTGCGGCTACTGGCACGTTCCGAAGCTCGAGGGCGCGGATCTGCAGGCGCTGGCCGAACCGCTCTCCGGCCCCTCAGTGTCTTTCGTTGCAGCCCTGGCGCGGGAAAAAGGCATTGCGATCGGCGTCGGCCTGTTGGAGCGCGGCGAAAATCAGGCGCTGTACAATAGCTATGCGGTCTGCATGCCCGACGGACAGATTCACTGCCATCGCAAACTGCATGCCTGGGAGCATCGCCTGATTTCCAGCGGCGACAGGTTTACGGTTTTCGATACGCCCTGGGGTATCCGGGCGGGTATCCTGATCTGCTGGGACAATAATCTCGTCGAAAATGCACGTGCAACGGCCCTGCTCGGCGCGGAAATTCTGATCGCACCGCATCAGGCGGGCGGCGGCCATTCCGCCAGCCCGCATGGCCTGAAGAGAATACCGGTCGAGAAATGGCTGAACCGCCATGACAATCCTGACGCCATCGAAGCCGAATTCCGAGGTCCGAATGGCCGGGAATGGTTCATGCGCTGGCTGCCGTCGCGCGCGCATGACAACGGCATGTTCCTGGTCTTCAGCAACGGGGTCGGCCTGGACGAGGACGAGGTTCGCACCGGCAATGCGATGATTTTGGACCCCTATGGCCGGATCATCGTCGAGACTTGGCAGGCTGCCGACGCAATGGTGAGTGCAGAACTCGATCTTGGCCTGCTCGATAAATGCACGGGCCAGCGCTGGATACGCGGCCGTCGCCCGGAACTCTACGGCTGTCTGACTGAACCCAATCCCGGCGGCCTTTCGCCGATGGACGCGCATTTTTCCGAAGCTCCGACCCGTTCCAGCTCCCAGGTCGACCCGTCGCCATGAGCACAGTTCGGCGGGAAGGCTTTATGCTCATGATGTCCGCCCTCGCGGAAACCGTCAGCGACCGCATCTAGCCTGGAACGAGCAGCCATTGAAGTCCCTCTGCAATAAGCATTGCGTCAACGGGTTCAACTCTTTCGTAGCATCGGGCACAGAAGTGGAACGTCGCGGAAATGTGAGCGGTCCGCCGATTGAATTCAAGGACGCAAGGCTTATGACTAGCCGCATCGATATTGGAGGACGACGTCGTGCGGGCAATCGGGATCATTCTCATCATTATTGGCCTACTGGCCTTCCTGATGGGCCTCGTCTGGATAGGCCAGGGCTCGGGTGTCTTCCCCTATCCGGCGTCAAGCCCGATGATCAACCAATCGCCATGGATTTGGCGCGGCGCCTTGCTGGCGGTCGCCGGCATCGTCGTTTTCCTGATCGGCCGGCGCGTCAGGCGCTGACATTTCCATGCCTCCTTCCCTGCGTCCTGATACCAAAGGACAGATAGGGTTAAAGCCGGAGCGTTCAGACCGACAGCGGCGATGAGGCGTTGCCATTCGCCTCTTCCTGTGGCATGAGGCGCGCCTTGCTTGCTGCGACGCAGCATTGATCACACACATCGCCGAAGCGCGCCGCGATTTCCAGATTCGCGACCGATGCTTTGGCTACTTGCTTTTGCGCATGTCCCTGCCCCGAAACCGGCAACCACGTTCGGGGGATATGCTCCAGTCACAAACGGAGACTTGCCATGGCCAGCGCTCTCGGCCTCGATTTCGGCACGACCAATACCGTGCTCGCCGTCCGCGGCGGCGACGGCACCCACTCGATCGGATTTGAAAGCGCCGCCGGCCATTCCGACAGCATGCGCACCTGTCTCTCCTTCATGAAAGATGGCCGCCTTGGCGCCTCGAAGCTGGATGTCGAAGCAGGTGCCGCGGCGATCCAGCAGTTCATCGACAATCCCGGCGATTGCCGCTTTCTGCAATCGATCAAGACATTCGCGGCGAGCGCGCTGTTCCAGGGCACGCTTGTCTTTGCCAAGCGTTTTGCCTTCGAAGACCTGATGGAGACGTTTCTCCGCCGGCTGTCGAGCTATGCCGGGTCGGACTGGGGCAAGGATTTTCATCGCATCGTCGTCGGCCGGCCGGTGAAATTCGCAGGCGCCAGCCCGGACGAGGCGCTGGCGCTCGATCGCTATAACAAGGCTCTGTCGCGCTTCGGTTTTCCGCAAGTGCATTTCGTCTATGAGCCGGTGGCGGCGGCCTTTTATTTCGCCGAACAGCTCAAACGCGACGCGACCGTGCTGGTCGCCGATTTCGGCGGCGGCACGACGGACTATTCGATCATCCGTTTCGAATGGCAGGGCGGCAAGTTGAGCGCCGTGCCGGTCGGCCATTCCGGTGTGGGCGTGGCGGGCGACCAGTTCGACTATCGCATCATCGACAACCTGGTGTCGCCGCAGATCGGCAAAGGCAGCCATTTCAAGAGCTTTGACAAAATCCTCGAAGTGCCGTCGAATTACTATGCCAATTTCGGCCGCTGGAACCAGCTGTCGATCTTCAAGACGCTGAGGGATTTCCAGGAGTTGAAGGGACTGGTTCGGACTGCGCTCGAACCGGAAAAACTCGAAACCTTCATCGATCTCGTCGAGCATGACGAAGGCTATCCGCTGTACCAGGCGGTCTCGGCGGCGAAGATGCGGCTATCGCTGGCCGAAGAGACCGAGTTCTATTTCGCGCCGCTCGGCGAAAGGAGCCGGCGAACGCTGCGGCGGGCGGATTTCGAGACCTGGATTGCCGATGATCTCAGGGCGATGGAAGGTGCGCTCGACGACGTACTGGAAAAAACCGGTCTCGCTGCAACAGCAATCGACAAGGTGTTCCTGACCGGCGGCACGTCCTTCGTGCCGGCGGTGCGGCGGATTTTCGAGAACCGGTTCGATGCAAGCAAGATCGAGAGCGGCGGCGAATTGCTGTCGATTGCGCATGGCCTGGCGCTGATCGGAGAACGCGAGGATGAGACGCAGTGGACAATGCATCAATAAACGCCTAGGTGGAAACCATCGGCTCGGAAGGGGGGCTCATGGTTTCGAAAGGTGTGGGTGTTGCCCGCGAAAATTGGTTGCTTTTTACCTCTATAGTCCTTGCGTCTGGTGTATTTTTAAACCTCCCACAACTCATGGGCGCAATGCTGGCATTTTTCTTTATGCCGGTATTGATGACTCAGCTTGCAGTTAAAGCATATGAAGCCGCTCTCTACGGCAACCAATTGGGCGCGCGGCCGAATGTCGACGGGTTCACGCTTGCGATGAAGGCGGCCTCGCTGATCGTTACTGCACTTTTTTTGAGGGGGTTCGCAACAGCCAGCCTGCTGATCGGATACAATGGCACCATTTCGAATTCAGAAATTGACCCTCTCGGCGACGCAATTTTTAGTCTCAGCCTTTGCTACATCCTCAGCTATTTGGGAACTTGGCTGCCAGCCGCGGTCCATCAGGTCAACCCCCGCTTTCTCGCGGCCGCGGTACGCGGCAACAAGACATTTCTGCCTGTTTTCATTCGTCTCGTTTTCTACACTTTGATCTGGCGGTGCGTGTTATTCGCGTTGCCTTATGGGCTATTGGCGCTTGGCCGGCACTGGCAAATGGACCGCTGGGATCAATTCGTGGTCGACTACCTTTTCTACGTTGTGGAAGCGGCCTTGAGTGCCTTTTTGATGATCGTTTACGCCTTCGTTCTGACGAAATACTATCTGCAAGCGGAGGGCATTGGCACCGTTGCCCTTCCCGTGGTTCCTGTTGCGGTCCAGGACTAATGGCCTTGGCGCTGATAGGAAGGATGTGCTCTATCCGTACAGCATCTCGGACGGAGCTGCGCCGGGCGCTGCGACCTTCATGAGTTGCCCGATTGTCGCCACCAGTTCCGTTTCGTAGCACGCAACGAAAAGAGGGGCGGATGTTGTCGTAGGCGGACACAGTGGACAACTGCTGAGACCGAAGGTACTTAATATCTCGCCCTTTTTGGGAGACCATGCGTTGCTTTCCAAAACAGTATCCATCATCGCCGCGAATTGGTGGGTCTATTTATTCTTTGTGGTGATTTTGCTGGTGCTTAGCGCTCTCAGTGACGCTGGCGTGATCGGATCCGGTAACAACGCGGGCACCGGGATATTATGGCTGTTCTTTGCCCGTTATGTGCATCGCACAGCATTGTTCGGCGCAAAATTCACCGATCGCGATGCTGCTAAAACCTACGATCGCGGTTTTGTCGGTTTCGTGCTAAAGGGACTTGCGCTGACATTCGTACCGATGATTTTTGCGATCCCGATCCTGATCTGGACTCGATCCGGCTCGCAGAATGGCCCAATGCCTTCAGATTACGACGTTGTGCGGTACGCCTGTGTCTTTGTTACGCTCTTCATACTTTCTCTAAGCATCGCCGGAACTTGGATGCCGGCTTCAATATATCGCCAAAATACGAGCTTGCAGGCGGCGGTGAAGCGAGGCTTACGATATTTCTTCCGTATCCTCGCCTGGGTAGCGCCATCTATTCTGGCGCCATGTTTGGCGATAGTCTCGAGCATCATTCTGGCCTTCGCGCTGCACTCCGATCTCGCAGTGATCGAAAGCGGCGCACTCTCTCCGGTCAACCTGGCGATCATTGCGGCCAATTTCCTGGTTCAGTCGCTTGCCATGACGCTCGTGTCAGTGGTCCTGTGCCACTACTATCTGAAAGGAGAAGGTGTTGACGCGGGCGTTTTTCAGCCGACGCCCGCATCGGCCTAAACTGAAGCATTCTCCGAGTGGATTTTTATGGTGTCGCCGATTCTTGCCGCGTACGGAGCCTCTTCGGGAAGCAAATCCCGCGCCTCGTCCAACCGCCCAGCCTTGACCATTTCACCCATTCTCATCGCAAGTTCCGTAACATCCGTGATCTTCCTGATCCATTCATTCACATAAAGCTGCACCGCCGCAGGGCTGAGACCGATCTGAAGCGTGCGATGCTGCAGCGGCCGGTGCAGGAGATCGCGCTCCGGGTCCCATTGGATCACCACTTGCGAGGCATCCTTGCGTGCACGCCACTCCTCATGTGTCATATGTTCCGGGCAATGGCTGAGCACGGCATGGTCGAGTGCCCATTGGAAGCCATCGCGGGTGATGTCGATGGCGAGGATGCGGTTCTGGCCTGGATCTTTCTGCGCCCAGCCGGAGCGATACATCATCCAGAGGAAGGACGGTTTTATCCAGGTCATCCGGTTCATGCTGAACGGCGGCGAGATGAATGTGCCGTTGGCGAGCGCGGTGTCGGCGATGTCGTCCCTGTAGGCCTGGTAGACCCTGATCGTCTCGTCGTTGAAATGTGCCCGGATCTGGTAGGTGGGAATAGTCTGCTTGTCGCAATTTGATCTGTCATTCGTCATATCCGGATTATAGAACGGCGGCGCCAATCAGGTAAAGATAGGGTGCTTCGCAAAAGGAAAGTGCCCGTGATCGAGAGCCTGCGCGCCGTCTCCGCCTTGTTGCTGTCGATCTTCATCGTCATGACGGGTTTCGGTGTCGCCAGCTATGTCGTGCAGTTGCGCGCCATGGCCGAAGGCTGGACGGCCTATGACCTGTCGCTGATCGGCGCCGTCTATTCACTGGGCTATACGCTCTCGTCCTTCATCACGCCGAAATTCATCCGCCGCACCGGCCATGTGCGGGTGTTTGCCGCCTATATCGCGCTGATGTCGATCTCGGTGCTGCTCTGTGCGCTGGTGACCAACCCCTATGCCTGGATGTTCTTCCGCGGCCTGTTCGGCTTCGGCATTGCCGGCGGCTACATGATCATGGAGAGCTGGATCAACGAGAAGTCGGAAAACGAATATCGCGGCTTCATGTTCTCGGTCTACATGTTCGTGGCAATGACCGGCTCGATCGCCGGCCCCTATATCGCTGCCTGGGGTGACGCAATGACGGCGAGCCTGTTCATCATCGCTTCGATCCTGCTCTGCATCGGCATCTTTCCGATCTCGCTTTCGGCCGCATCGTCGCCGTCGCTGCCAACGGAAGTGGGCTTCGATCTGACGGGACTGTGGCGGCGTTCGCCGGTCGCCTTTGTCGGCACCTTCCTTGCCGGCATCATCGCGGCGGCCTGGCTGAATTTCTCGGTCGTCTACGCCCGGATGGCGGGCCTCTCCGAAACCGGAGGCGCCAATATCATTGCCGCCGTGACGCTCGGCTCGATGGCGGCGCAGTTTCCGCTTGGGCGGCTCTCCGATTTCATCGACCGGCGGCTGGTCATGGTGCTCTCAGCCGTGATCGGCGTTGCTGCCACGCTCTGGATGGCGACGCTCGACGGACACCACGAATTCACGCTCTATGTCGCGGGCTTCTTCGCAGGCGCTGTGATCTATCCGATCTATGCGATCAATGTGGCGCATGCCAACGACATGGCAAGCCCAGGTGAATATGTGCGGATTTCGAGCGGCATCACGGTCCTCTACGGGCTCGGTGTCATCGTCGGTCCGCTGCTCGCCGGCCCGGCAATTTCCATGGCCGGCGCCCGCGGCCTGCCGCTGCTGCTGGCGGCCGGGTTCGTGTTTTATGGCGGCTATGCGGGCTGGCGCATCCTCAAGCGTCCGGTGCGATAGGACTCACAATCCCGGTTGCTGCCAGCAATTCTCTGCGCCGCTGGTGCTCACGATGGATGATGTAAATGCCCGAGCCGATGACGATTGCGGTGCCGAGGATCAGTGTCTCATCCGGCAGTTCGTTGAACAGCAGATAGCCGGAAATCGTGCCCCAGATAATCGAGGTATATTCGAACGGCGCCACGGCGGAGACGTCCGCGTAGCGATAGCTCTCCGTCAGCAAGATCTGCCCGACGCCGCCGAAGAAGCCCGCGGCAATCAACAGCCCGGCTGAGGCCAGACTCATCCCGACCCAGCCGAACGGTAACGTCAGCAACGAAAAGCAACTCGATGACAGCGAGAAATAAAGTACGATGATCGGCGTGTTCTCGGTCCGCACCAGTTGCCGCACATGCACCATGGCGATCGCTGAAAGTGCCGCTCCGGCTAGCACAGCAAGCGCACCGAGCGAGCCTCCCAGCCCGAGCGTGCCGCTTCGGATCGCATGGAGCCGCGGCCAGAGGATGATCACCACGCCGATAAAGCCGATCGCGACCGCCGTCCAGCGATAGCGCCGCACCACTTCGCTGAGCAGCAGCCAGCCGGCCACGACGGCAAACAGCGGCTGGGCATAACCGATGGCAATATATTCCGGCAGCGGCAGGTGGACGATGCCGAAGAAGCCAAGCGCCATCGAACTGACGCCGATGAAGCCGCGGTAGAAATGGCCGATGGGATTGGCGGTGCGGAACGAACCGTTCAGCCGGCCGCTCAGCGCCAGCCAGCCGATGATCGGAAACATGGCAAAGAACGAACGGAAGAAAGTGATCTGCCCCGTCGCCAGCCCCTCGCCGCCGAGCTTGATCAGCGACGACATGCAGACGAACAGCACGATCGAGCAGACCTTCATGGCAATGCCACGCAGGGGGTTGGCGATCGTCTTATCCATCAGGGCATCCGCGTAGGCAAAGCATGGGGAATCCAGTGTAACTTAGAGGCTTTGGCGTGTTGGGGCCAGCGAAAGATGCAATCCTCGATGCTGAATTCACCGCTTCCCGGCAACCGCCCAAAACCCGCAAAATCGAGGCTGAGCCTATTGTATTTCACACTCCGCCAGCCCATCGTTGCTGATTGTTACGCGAAATCGCGTTTGACGTGCTGAATTGGAACAGTTTAAACAAATATTCAGTGGACGGTGGATATGTTGCCGCCGGAAATTGGCGTTGTTTCGGCTTCGAAAGAGACGCGGAATGGCGCGGGGAGAAATCGTCTAACTCAGAAAATTGGCATTTGCCAATTCAGGAAGCGCCATGGAAGCCAACGCCGGCCAGATCATCCATCTGGCAGACTATCGCCCGACCGATTTCATCCTGGAGCGGGTGGATCTCACCTTCGAGCTCGACCCCAGGCAGACGCTCGTCATCCAGCGCTCGCTCATGCATCGCCGCGACGGCGCGGCCGCGGACGCGCCGCTGATCCTCGATGGCGACGAACTGACGCTCAAAGCCGTGGCGATCGATGGCATTGCGATCGACGAAAGCCAATATGTGGTGGATGCCAGGCAACTCGTCATCCACAACCTGCCGACCGGCGTCACCTTCGAAGTGACCGTCGAAACCATTCTCGATCCCGAAGCCAACACCAAGCTGATGGGCCTCTATCGCACCAACGGCACCTATTGCACCCAGTGCGAGGCGGAAGGCTTTCGCCGCATCACCTATTTCATGGACCGTCCGGATGTGCTGGGCGTCTATACGATCACCATCATCGCCGATGGCACCGCCAATCCGGTCATGCTGTCGAACGGCAATTTCCTCGGCGGCGGCGACTATGGCGATGGCCGGCGCTTCGCCGTCTGGTTCGATCCGCATCCCAAGCCGAGCTATCTGTTCGCGCTGGTGGCCGGGGATCTCGGCGTGGTCGAAGACACGTTCACGACGATGAACGACCGCGAGGTCAAGCTGCGCATCTATGTCGAACACGGCAAGGAGCCGCGCGCGGCCTATGCCATGGATGCGCTCAAGCGTTCGTTGAAGTGGGACGAAGAAGCCTTCGGCCGCGAATATGATCTCGACATCTTCATGATTGTCGCCGTCTCCGACTTCAATATGGGGGCGATGGAGAACAAGGGGCTCAACGTCTTCAACGACAAGTACATCCTTGCCGACCCCGAAATCGCGACCGACCAGGATTATGCCAATATCGAAGCGATCGTCGCGCATGAATATTTCCACAACTGGACAGGCAATCGCATCACCTGCCGCGACTGGTTCCAGCTCTGCCTGAAGGAAGGCCTGACGGTCTTCCGCGACCACGAATTCTCCGCCGACCAGCGCTCGCGTCCGGTCAAGCGCATAGCCGAGGTGCGGCATCTGAAATCCGAGCAGTTTGCCGAGGACGCCGGGCCGCTGGCCCATCCCGTGCGGCCGCAGGTCTATCGCGAGATCAACAATTTCTACACCACGACCGTCTACGAAAAGGGCTCCGAAGTCACCCGGATGATCGCTACCCTGCTGGGCCGGCCGACATTCCGCAAGGGCATGGACCTCTATTTCGACCGGCATGACGGCCAAGCCGTGACGATCGAAGATTTCGTCAAATGCTTTGAGGATGTCAGTGGCCGCGACCTCAGCCAGTTCTCGCTCTGGTACAACCAGTCGGGCACGCCGCTGGTGTCGGTCTCTGCCGCCTATGACGCCGCCGAAAAGAGCCTGAAACTGTCGCTGGAGCAGATGATCCCGCCGACGCCGGGTCAGCCGACCAAGCAGCCGATGCACATCCCGCTCGCCATGGGCCTGCTGCTCGACAACGGCAACGAGGCGGTTCCCACAGCGGTTGCCGGCGGCGAGTTCGCCGAGGGCGTGCTGCATCTCACCGAGCGCAGCCAGACCTTCACCTTCGAAGGCATTGCCTCGCGGCCGGTGCTGTCACTAAACCGCAGCTTTTCGTCGCCGATCAACCTGCATTTCGATCAATCGCCGGAAGATATCGTCCATATCGCCCGGCATGACGGCGACCTGTTTTCGCGCTGGCAGGCGATCAATCTGCTGGCGATGCGCGACCTGCTGGCGGCGGTGAAATCGATCGAGGCTGGCGGCCAGGCTGAGGCGAGCGCGCAGCTTATCTCGATCCTCTCCGCCACCGCCGTCAATGACGCGCTGGAGCCCGCCTTCCGAGCGCAGGCGCTGGCTCTGCCTTCCGAGGCCGATATTGCCCGCGAGATCGGCAGCGACATCAATACCGATACGGTGCATGCGGCGCGTGACGGCATCTTGCGTTCGGTCGCCGGCGCCATCGCCGAACCGCTCGCCGGTCTCCATGCTTCGCTGAAGAGCGAGGGCGCGTTCAATCCGGACTCGGCCAGTGCCGGCCGGCGGGCGCTGCGCAATGCGGCGCTGACCTGGCTGTCCTACAGCGATAGGGGGCCGGAGCGCGCTACCCAGTTGTTCGAGTCTGCCGACAACATGACGGAACTGGCGCATGCGCTGCTGGTGCTGGCGCATCGTTTCCCCGACAGCGACGCTGCAGTCGGCGCGATCGATGGCTTCGAGGCGCGCTTCCGCAGCAATCCGCTGGTGCTCGACAAGTGGTTCACGATCCAGGCAACCGTACCGGCTGCGGCAACGCTCGGCCGTGTGCAGACGCTGATGTCGAGCCCACATTTCGCGCCCAACAATCCGAACCGCTTGCGCTCGCTGATCGGTGCTTTCGCCATGTCGAACCCGACCGGTTTCAACCGCGCCGACGGCGCCGGCTATCAGTTCCTGGCCGAGCAGATCGTCGCCATCGACAAGCGCAATCCGCAGGTCGCAGCGCGCATCCTGACATCGATGCGCTCGTGGCACTCGCTGGAACCGGTACGCGCCGGCCATGCCAAGGCCGCGCTGATGACGATCGAACGTTCGGCGCCGCTGTCGACGGATGTGCGGGATTTGATCGATCGGATGCTGAAGGCATAGCGCGTGAGGGCTCCCGACCAGTCGGTGCCCTTTCGCCCGCAATCCTGCCGCTTCCGGAGAGGCGTGAGAGGTGATCGCCGATGGAGTTTCCCGGTTCGAAACCTGAATGGCTGACATTCGACTGCTATGGAACCCTCATCCAGTGGGATGAGGGCCTGCTTGCCGCCGTCAATGCCATYCTGGCGAAATATCCCGGTCACGCGGTGGACGCCGCGACGCTGATCCATGTTTACGACAAATATGAGCATCAGCTGGAATCGGAGAAGCCGCACCGCTCATTCAAATCGGTGGCCGCGGCAGGCTTGCAATCGGCATTGGTGGAGCTTGGGCTGCCGGGCCGTGCCGATGACGCCAGAGTGCTGACATCGGGCATTTCAAGAATGCCGCCCTTTCCCGAGGTTGTCGCCGCGCTCGCCGACCTGAAGGCCATGGGCTTCAAGCTCTGCATCGTCTCCAATACCGACGATGACGTCATCGCCGGAAATGTCGCGCAGATGGGCGGGCATATCGACCGGGTGATCACTGCGCAGCAGGCAACCTGGTACAAGCCGTCGCCGCACATCTTCGAATATGCGCATCGCGCCATCGGCGTCACCAAGGACAAGGTCATTCATATCTGCGCCAGCCCGCATCTCGATCTGGTCGCGGCCCGGGATATGGGATTCCGTTGCATCTGGATCGACCGGGGAACCGGGCGCAAGCCGCCCGCCGACTACAGTCCCGGCCGGACCTTTCCAACTCTGGACCGGGTTCCGGACTATTTCAGGTCGATCGGCTGGGGCTGACGACCGCGCCACCATGCTCGGTCCACATCGCCGGCCACTATTGTCCTGGCGCCGGCATGACTGGAGCTTGCGTTCAAAAAAATATGTGAGTCATTTGAAACCCTTAAAAAAGCGTTAAACGCGAACTCTGGACAAGGTGATTCGTCGATGATTCATTATCGTTGATTCGGGCGAGCGGCGCCTCGAATCGGCAAAAGAATCAAGGCGGAAGAGATGACGGATACGCGGCGGGGAAGCGTGACCGGCAGCCGGCTCAGGCACGGCTTTCAGGGATTGTCCGGGCTGGAACGCGGCTTTCGCGCGAAGGCGATCCGTTTCATTTCGCCCGGTGCGATGGAAATCGCGCGGGCCGAACCGCTGTTGAAGCGCTCCATACCGATCCTGATCACGCTTTTCCTGCTCGTGGTGGCGATTGCGCGTGGTTTCGGTATCTATGGCGAGACCAGCCGCATGGAACAGGCGTCCATGAGCGAAACGCATCTTACGGCCTCGGCGGTGTCCGGCCGGCTTGGCGCGCACCCGACTTTCCTCGATCATGGCAATGAACCGTCGCTCGAAGCGCTGATCCGTTCCGTTCTGCCGCAGGACGACGCCCGGCCGGACATGGCGATCCTGGTTGCCGATGCCACCGGCTTCGTCATCGCCGCTTCGGCAAACAGCGAGTTCTACAAGGGCCGTTATCTGCCGAGCATCGCGCCCGACCTCTATGCGGACCCGTCCGACACCGACCCGGTGCGCAAGCTGATGATCGCCGGAATGGAGAATTTCGTCTCCTTCATTCCGCTGGAAAGCAAAGCCGGTTTCGTGTTGACGATGAAGCCGACGACGGCGATCGCCGATCACTGGCGCGAGGAAATCTCGCTCAACGTCACCCTGTTCACCGGTATTTCGGCGATCATCCTGGTCGTTCTCTATGCTTATTACACCCAGGCCAAGCGGGCGCGGGATGCCGACGAGGTGTTTGTCGAATCCAATATGCGGGTAGAATCGGCGCTGTCGCGCGGTCGCTGCGGTCTCTGGGACTTCGACATGACCGATGGGCGGCTTTTCTGGTCGCGGTCGATGTACGAGATGCTCGGCATGGCGCCGCGCGACGGCGTGCTCTCCTTCGGCGACATGGCGCGGCTGATGCACCCAGACGACAAGTCGATCTATGCGCTGGCGCGCGGCATTGCCCGCGGCGACCTGATGCAGGTCGACCAGGTTTTCCGCATGCGTCATGCGTCGGGCCACTATGTCTGGCTGCGCGCCCGTGCGCAGATTCTCCGCTCACCGTCGCGGCGGGCGCATCTGATCGGCATCGCCATGGACGTGACCGAGCAGCACAAGCTCGCCCAGCGCTATGCCGAGGCTGACCAGCGATTGGCGGATGCCATCGAATCCACCTCCGAAGCCTTCGTGCTCTGGGACAAGAATGATCGGCTGGTGATGTGCAATTCGCACTACCAGCAAGCCTATGGTCTGCCGGACAATGCGCTGGTGCCGGGCGCGGAACGCATGATCGTCTACGCGGCCGCGTCACGGCCGGTGATCGAGCGCCGGCTCGCCGACCCCGATCCTGGCCAGCACCAGTCGCAGACGATGGAAGTGCAGCTTGCCGACGGCCGCTGGCTGCAGATCAACGAACGCCGCACCCATGACGGCGGTCTCGTCTCTGTTGGCACCGATATCACGCTGATGAAGCGCCACCAGGAGCGGCTGCGCGAGTCCGAACGCCGCCTGATGGCCACCATCGGCGATCTCTCGGCCTCTCGGATGAAACTCGAGCGGCAGAAGGCCGAGCTTTCCAGCGCCAATGCTGCCTATCAGGCGGAAAAGGAACGCGCAGAGGCCGCCAACCGCGCCAAGTCCGAATTCCTCGCCAACATGTCGCATGAGCTCAGGACACCGCTCAACGCCATCCTCGGCTTCTCCGAAATCCTGCAGAACCAGATGTTCGGGCCGCTCGGCAGCGACAAATATTTTGAATATTCCTGCGACATCCACGATAGCGGCAAGCACCTGCTCAACGTCATCAGCGACATTCTCGACATGTCGAAGATCGAAGCGGGGCATCTCAAACTGGAGAGTGAGCCGACCAATCTGGCGGTGCTGATCGAGGAAAGCCTGCGGTTCATCGCCGTGACAGCGCAGCGCAAGAACATTTCCGTCGAGCAGAAGATCATCGGCGACCTGACGCTTTCCGCCGACCGACGCGCGATGAAACAGATCCTCATCAACCTGCTCTCTAATGCGGTGAAATTCACCAATCCCGAGGGCCGGGTGATCGTCCGGGCAAAGAAGCTCTCCGACGGCATTTGCCTGACCATAGCCGATACCGGCATAGGCATCCCCAAGGCCGCCATGCACAAGATCGGCCAGCCCTTCGAGCAGGTGCAGAGCCAGTATGCCAAGAGCCAGGGCGGTTCGGGCCTCGGCCTGGCGATCTCCCGCTCGCTGACGCAGCTCCATGGCGGCGAGATGAAAATCTACTCGCGCGAGGGCAAGGGCACAATCATCGTGGTCCGGATCTGAGGACGGGTGGTGGCTGCCGATCCGAGGCTGCAGCCTGTGCCAAGGCAAGCGATGCGGGAAACCGAGCGGGATCGCTGGATTCCGGTTTACAGAACATTAGGACTCTTCATCCACATTCCAAAGTCGAGGTTTGCCAGCCGACATGCCGCTGGGCAACGCTAAACAGCCTTGATTTGAGGATGACACATGAAGCTTTTCGGGTCGAGCTATTCCGATACGCTGATCGGTACCGGGACGGATGACACGATCCTGGGCAATCGCGGCGCCGACCTGATTTACGGCGGCCAAGGGGGCAGCGACAGCATTTCAGCCGGCGCCGACAACGACCTGATCAGCGGCTTCTCCGTCAATCTCAGCAATCTCCGCGCCTCACCTGCCCGCGGCAGCTCGATCGATGGCGGCAGCGATTTCGACACGCTGATCGTCGACATCACGCCGGCCACCCGGATTTCGATGCTGCAGTCCGCGACCAATGTGATGAAGGTCTCAGGTGTCGAGGAAATCATCTACTCTGTCGGATCGACAAGTGACAAGCAGCAGATCGCCGGCACTAACAATATGGAAACGATCTGCAGCAGTGGCACGGCCAATGTCCACGGCATGAGCGGCGATGACTATATCTTTTCGCAGGACGGCAACGACACGCTGTCCGGCGACAACGGCAACGACTATCTCAGCGCCGGCGCCGGCTACAACACCGTCAGCGGCGGCAATGGCGCCGACGTGTTCGCCTTCCATTTCCAGGGCGCGTATCAATATACCGAGGTGACCGACTTCAACGCTCATCAGGACAAGATCGCCATCATCATCCGCTCGGACCAGTACGCGACCTTTCTCGACGTCGAGGATACGTTTGCACGCGCGCCGGACAATGCCTATGGCGACGGGGTTCAGGGTAGCGGCAGTGCGATCAACGATTATGTCTCCTACGACAGCGGTCGCTTCTTCAGTCGCAGTGATTTCGATCAGGCAGACAAGAACAACAAATACGGGCGTTTTGTCACCTATGACCACTCGACCGGTTCTGTGCTCATGGACGTCTACAGCAGAGATGAAAACAACGCCCTGCACGAGCACCAGGTTTTGCTCGCGCATATCGACGGCGCGCCGAAACTGACCATGGATCAGTTCGAATTCCTCGTGATGTGATCAGCGCGAGACGGTCGACCTGAAAATCCTCCGCACAGCCTCGGAGCAGCGCTTGATCTCGCCTTCGAGGACGACGAGGTCCGGCAGGTCAGTGATCCGGCAGAGCAGTTCATTCAGGCCTTCCGGCGCGTCCTCGGGATCGAAGGGACCGTCGATGCAGAGCCGTGCCACCTGGGCAATGCTTGAATAGAGCTCAAGTGCGCACAGCACAGTGTCGAGATCAGCAGAGTCCAGGAATTCCGGACCGAGACGTTTTAACGTCGCTTCGGTGTTGGCATCATGGCCGGCGGCGTCGAATCCCTTGAGTGGGGCGAGAAGCGATATGTGCTGGGCGATGAATTCGATATCGACCAATCCCCCATGGATCAGCTTGACGTCCCAGATATTTTTCGGGGGCTTTTCCTTGTCGATCATGTCGCGCATCTCGGCGACGTCGCGGGCGACCTTCTTCGGCTCGCGCACCTGGTCTAGCACCGCGGCGATGATTGTCTCCGCCTCGCCGGCAAACCCCTCGTCACCGGCGACAGCGCGAGCCCGGGTCAGCGCCATGTGCTCCCAGGTCCAGGCCTCCTCGAACTGATATTTGCGGAAAGTGCGCAGCCGCGTGGCGACCGGCCCCTTGTTGCCAGAGGGCCTGAGCCGCATGTCGACTTCATAAAGCACGCCTTCGGCCGTCGGCGCGGAGAGCGCTGCGATCAAGCGCTGCGTCATGCGGGAGAAATAGCGATTGGCGTCGATCGGCTTCGGACCATCCGATTCCAGCGCCTCGTCATCATAGTCGTAGAGCAGGATCAGATCGACATCCGAGCCTGCGGTCATTTCGCGGCTGCCGAGCTTGCCCATGCCGATCACGGCGACGACGACGCCGGGATATTTGCCGTGCACCGCTTCTAGTTCGGAGCGGACGGCGGCGAGCGCTTCGACGATGACGAGATCGGCGAGATCGGTGAAGGCGCGAGCCGCGTCACGACCTTCGATCACCGCTGTCAGCAGGCGGATGCCGATCAGGAATTTCTGCTCGAAGGCGAAGATGCGCAACCGGTCAAGCTTGTCCTCGAAATGGGTGGCGCTTTCTAGGAAGGTGGTGAGCCGCTCCTCGAGATATCCGCGGGTCGGCAGTTCGGAAATCAGCGCCGGGTCGAGCATGCCGTCGAAGACATGCGGCTTGGCGGAAATGATCTCTGCCAGTTTCGGCGCCGCCGACATGATGGTGACGAGCAGAGAAAGCAGAGACGGGTTGGAGGAAAGCAGCGAAAACAGCTGAATGCCGGCCGGCAAGCCCGCGATGAAGCGGTCGAAGGCAAGCAGCGCCTCGTCCGCTCTACGGCTTTGGCCGAAGATACGCAGCAGTTCCGGCATGAGTTCGGTCAGCCGCTCGCGCGCTTCGACCGATTGGGTGGCGCGATAGCGGCCATAGTGCCAGCCGCGAATGACCCGGGACATATCGGAGGGGCGCTGAAAGCCAAGGCGAGCAAGCGTTTCCAGCGTGTCGGGGTCGTCCTTCTGGCCGGTGAAGACGAGATTTCCGGTGTCCGACGAGAGCTTGCTTTCCTGTTCGAACAGCCGCGCATAACGCCGTTCCACGGTCTTCAGCGTCGACGTCAGCCGCTGCGAGAAGGACGCCGTATCGGCGAAGCCGAGCATGAAGGCGATGCGCTTCAATTCGGCTTCCGTGGCCGGCAGGCTGTGCGTCTGCTCGTCATTGACCATCTGGATGCGATGCTCGACGGAACGCAGGAACCAATAGGCCTCGGTCAGCTCGATCCGCGTCGTCTTGTCGATCCATTTCGCATCTTCCAATTCCACCAGCGCAATTTCGGTGCTCTTGGTCCTGAGCTCCGGCATGCGGCCACCGGCAATCAATTGCTGCGTCTGGACGAAGAATTCGATCTCGCGGATGCCGCCGCGGCCGAGTTTGACGTTATGGCCCTTCACGGCGATCTCGCCATGCCCTTTGTGAACGTGGATCTGCCGCTTGATCGAGTGGATGTCAGCGATCGCGGCATAGTCGAGATATTTGCGGAAGACGAAAGGGACGAGCTCGCGCAAAAACTGTTCACCGGCCACAAGGTCGCCGGCGATCGGCCGCGCCTTGATGAAGGCGGCACGCTCCCAGTTCTGTCCCCTGCCCTCATAATAGATCATCGCCGCCTCGACGGGGATGGCGAGTGGGGTGGAGCCGGGGTCCGGCCTGAGGCGCAGATCAGTGCGGAAAACGTAGCCATCGCCGGTACGGTCCTGCATGATACGGATGAAGCGGCGAAGGATACGGGCAAAGGTTTCCGTTCCGTCCTCGGGGTCGATGAGAATCTCGGCGTCCGGCTCATAGAACACGACGACATCGATGTCGGAAGAATAATTGAGTTCGCGGCCGCCCAGCTTACCCATGCCAAGCACGATCAATCCGGAGCCTTGCGACGGTTGCGACTCGTCCTTGAGCACGAGCTTGCCGCCGTGATGGGCGGCGAGCAGCAAATGGTCGATCGCGGCAGCGACGCTTGCCTCGGCGAGATCGGTCAACCAACGGGTGGCTTCCGAACCGTCGATCAACTGGCTGAGGTCGCCGAGCGCGATCAGGAAGGCGGCCCGACGCTTGGCCTTACGCAACAGCGTCATCAGCTCGGCTTCGCTCGCCGCGGTCCAACTGGCCCGGACATGATTGATAACGTCACCGAGGAGCGTGCGCAGATCGCTCTGCAGCGCCTCGGCGAGCAGCGGCGGACTGATACGGGCGATATCGCGGATGAAGGGCGACAGAGTGAAAGCGGCGGTGACAAAATCCTTCATCGGACCGCCGTCGGCAAGCAGCGCGGCGATCACTGGCTCCGTCTTCGCCCAATCCTTGAGATCGGCGTTGACGGACTTGATTTCCGACGCGTTCAGCGGCCTGATCGGGCTCTCCTCGAGGTCTGCGAGCCGGGCGGCCTGTTGTCTGTCAGCCTGTTCCGCCATCTGTCCTCCTCCAGCCTAAGTCTACCTTACGGCTTTTCCTGCGGGAAAAGCATATCGACGGCAAGACCTCGATTTTCGCTTTGCTCCGGCTCGGTGGCGCGAAGCTCGATACGTCCGCCATGCAGTTCCATGACGGCGGCGACCAGAGCCAGGCCGAGGCCGGTGCCTGGTTTGGACCGGCTCTTGTCCAGCCGATAGAAGCGCTTGACGACGTCCTCGTACTTGTCGTCCGGCACGCCCGACCCGTGGTCGGCAACGGTGAGACGGATTTGCGTATCGGTCTTGGCGACGGAAATTTCAATGACGGGGTTGCCGGGATTTTCCCCATATTTGATCGCATTGTCGAGCAGGTTGAAGATCGCCTGGCCGACGAGTTCGCGATTTCCGCGGATCACCACGTCGGGTTCGATGGCAAGGCGCAGCTCGAGCCCTTCCTCCTCGGCGACCGGTTCGTAAAGCTCCGCAAATTCAGCGACGATCGCCGACAGGTCGAGGTCGGACATTTCCGCCGCAGCCGAGCCCGCCTCGACGCGCGAGATCATCAGCAGCGCGTTGAAGGTACGGATCAACTGGTCGGACTCGGAAATCACCTCTTCCAAGGCGCCGCGATATTCATGGGCATCGCGATCGCCGCCGAGCGCGTTCTCCGCCTTGTTGCGCAGTCGCGTCAGCGGGGTCTTGAGATCGTGGGCAATGTTGTCGGAGACCTGCCGCAGCCCTTCATTCAGGCGCTCCATGCGCGCCAGCATGGCGTTGAGCGACACGGCAAGCCGATCGAACTCGTCGCCGGCGCCGGTGATCGGCAGGCGTTCGGAAAGATCACCATCCATGATCTTCTGCGCTGCGACTGACGTGCGATCGATGCGGCGCAGCGCGTTGCGGCCGATCGCAAACCAGATGATCAGCGCACCAACGCCCATGACGCCGAGCGCCAGCATCAGCGCCTGGCGGACCAAGAGCCGCGCGTTCTCCGGCTCGCCGACATCGCGGCCGACGAGAATCCGGATGCCGTTCTCGAAGATGAAGACATGCGCGATCGCCGCATGTTTGCCGCCGCGTTTGCTCTCGCCAAAGCGCTCATAGAGAAAGGGGCGGTCCGTCCAACCCTCCTCGTCGAGTACACCGGGCTGAAGGGCTGCGACGTTGCCGGCAAGGATTTCGCCATTCGGGCCGGCAATGACATAGAGGTTGGCGCCCGGCTGGTGTGCGCGGCGCTCGAGCAGGTTGACGAGCGACGCCAGCCCACCTTGCGAATAGACGCTGTCGAGGTCGTCGATCTCGTCGGAGATCGAGGCCTTCATCCGCGCCTGCAGTTCGGACTCGGATATCGAGGTGACGTAGAAGACGAGCAGCGCCGCGCAGGCGGAGAATAACAACAGATAGACGGCGGACAGGCGGACGGCCGTGTTCTTGTAAAGCGTCTGGATACGGGAACTGAGAAGCCTGGTGTTGATCCAGCTCAGGACCGCCATCGGATCACGCGTCGTCCTTGATCATATAACCTGCGCCACGAATGGTCCTGAGCAGCGGCTTGTCGAAATCCTTCTCGATCTTGGAGCGCAACCGCGACACATGCACGTCGATGACATTGGTTTGCGGGTCGAAATGATAATCCCAGACATTTTCGAGCAACATGGTGCGGGTGACCACCTGGCCGGCATTCTTCATCAGATATTCGAGCAGGCGGTATTCGCGCGGCTGCAGCAGGATTTCCTTGCCGCTGCGGCGGACGTCATGCGACAGGCGGTCGAGTTCGAGATCGCCGACCTTGTAAACCATGTCCTGCTCGGGCATGCCACGACGGCGACCGAGCACTTCGACGCGGGCGAGCAATTCCGTGAACGAATAAGGCTTGGGCAGATAGTCGTCGCCGCCGGCGCGCAGGCCCGTGACGCGGTCGTCGACCTGGCCGAGTGCGGAAAGGATCAGCACCGGCGTGTTCACATTCTTCTTGCGCAGTTCGATGATCACCGACAGGCCGTCGCGACGCGGCAGCATGCGGTCGACGATCAGCACGTCGTAACTGTTCTCGGATGCCATGAAGAGCCCGCTCTCGCCGTCGCTCGCATGGTCCACCGTATGGCCGGCCTCGCGAAATGCCTTCACGAGATAGCTCGCGGCATCGAGATCGTCTTCGATGATGAGAATCTTCATGGACTGCAGCATAGGCGAGAACACATCCCTTCGGAAAGCCCCCTCCCGCTGAGGGAGAGGGCCTTGATTTTCATAGGTTTGTGAGCGGTCGGTCAGCCGATCGGGAGTGCCACGAAGCGGTTGCCGGTCTGGTCTTCAAGCTGGAAGAGCGCCTTCTTGCGGCCATCCTTCCTGGCGGCCTGGACCAGGCGCTGGATATCGCGGGCAGAATTCACATCCTGATTGTTGACGGAGGTGATCTTCTGGCCGGGCTTGACGCCCTTGTCGGCGGCATCCGAGTTCGGGTCGACGCTGGTCACCTGCACACCGTGGCCGTCATCGCTCGGCTGAACTTCGAGGCCAAGCTGGTCGAGCGTCTTGGCCACCTGCGAGTCATCCGGCTGTTGCGACTGCTGCTGGTCATCCGGCGCGTTCTGGCCCGACTGTGCGTCGGCCATCTGGTTCTCATCCGGCAGAGTGCCGAGCGTCAGCTTGACGTTCATCGACTTGCCGCCGCGCCAGAGGGTGACATCGACGGTCTTGCCGGGATCCATCGAGCCGATCATGCGGGCCAGCTCCTTCGGGCCCTTGACGGCTTGGCCATCGACGGAAGTGATAACGTCGCCGACCTTGATGCCGGCCTTCTCGCCCGGAGAACCAGCCTGCGGCTCGTTGACCAGCGCGCCGGTTGCTTCCGGCAGGCCGAGCGAATCGGCGACATCCTGGGTCACGGGCTCTATCTTGACGCCGAGCCAACCGCGATGGATGTCACCGCCCTTCATCAGCTTGGCAACCACGTCCTTGGCGACGGAAGCGGGAATGGCGAAGGCGATACCGGCATTGGCGCCGTTCGGTGAGAAGATCGCAGTGTTGATGCCGATCACTTCGCCGTTCAGATTAAAGCTCGGACCACCGGAATTGCCGCGGTTCACGGCCGCGTCGACCTGGATATAGTCATCATAGGCGCCACCGAGATCACGGCTGCGGGCAGAGACGATACCGGCCGTCACAGTGCCGCCGAGGCCAAACGGATTGCCGACCGCGACCACCCAGTCGCCGACCCTGACCTTGCTGTCATCGGCCCACTGCACATAGGTGAACTTGCGATTGGTATTGACCTTCAGCACGGCGAGGTCGGTGCGCGGGTCGTGGCCGATCAGCTTGGCGTCGAGCTCGGTGCCGTCGGAGAGCAGCACTGTATAGGCAGCACCACCTTCGACGACGTGGTTGTTGGTCACCAGATAGCCGTCTTCGGAGATGAAGAAGCCGGAGCCCTGTGAGGTCGGACGAAGGCGCGGCTTGCCGTTGCTGCCGAATTTCTTCCAGTGGTCATCATCGCCTTGCTGGCCCTGCTGGTTCTGGCCGAATTCCTTGAAGAAACGCTTGAAAGGATGGTTATCCGGCAGCTGATTGAAGTCGGGATTGCCGAAGAAACCATCTTCATCGTCATTCGAAGCCGGTGTGGCGCGCGAGGAAACTCGGACCGAAACGACGGCAGGCGTCACGGCGCTGACGACATCGGCGAAGCTCGGAACCTGGTTGGCCTGCTTGACTTCGACGGGGGCGGCAAAGGCAGAGATCATCATCTGCGGCGCACCGGTGGCAACCACCGCGGCGGCAACGCCGGCGATCGTGCCGGCCTTGAGGATCGATATCAACGACTTGCGCGAGGCAATCTTACCGGTCATTTTCACTTCCCTTCCATTGGAACTTTGTGCAGTCAAGAACCGCGTCTGGATGGAAAAGTTCTAAAATGTCGCACCTTGCGGCATCCTTTCCGGGACATGAATTTTTCGTAATGTGCTGAAATACGCATGTCTCCCGAAAGTGGCCACCGGTTTCGGGATAAAGACATGCGAAACGAAGCGCTTGCCAGCTATTGCTTCAGGATGGCGTCGAGCTTTTCCTGCTCTTCTTTCGAGAGTGCTGCGACAGACACTGTTCGCCGGCGTTTGCTCAATTGAATCACGATGATCACCCCGCCTACCAAGGCGAGGAAGACCGGCATGCCCCAGAGCAGCAGCGTATGTTCGCTGAGCCGCGGCTTGAGCAGCACGAATTCACCATAACGTGAAACCAGATAATCGAGGACCTGCTGATCGGTGTCGCCATCCTTGAGGCGCTGGCGGACGAGCAGCCGGAGATCACGGGCGAGATCGGCAT
Organism: Rhizobium sp. P2_G2; assembly: GCF_056403555.1. NCBI lineage: Bacteria > Pseudomonadati > Pseudomonadota > Alphaproteobacteria > Hyphomicrobiales > Rhizobiaceae > Rhizobium > Rhizobium sp. P2_G2. Next base: position 10,090 of record NZ_JBFUFF010000040.1, on the reverse strand, counting down.
TCGAATCATCGATCGACTGATTCTGGCAGACCATGCAGCGCAATTGCGCCGACAAAGCCCGCGCCCGCACCTCGAGCGCCGGATCGGCGAGCACCTCATCCGGATTGACGGCGTAGGCCGGCAGGCTTGCAAGCAACAGGAAGATGATCGCCAGCAGCGTCCTCATTCGGCCGCTCCGAAAGCGCTCGTTTCCGCAGGCACTGTCTTGGTACGCCGCGACGGCGCACCGACGCGCAGTCGGCGATCGGAGAGTGAGATGAGCCCGCCCAGCGCCATGACGATGGCGCCACCCCAGACGCAGAGAATCCATGGCTTCCACCAGATACGCACAACCAGTTTGCCATCGGCGCTCTTGTCGCCGACCGAGAGATAGAGCTGCGACAGGCCAAATGTGGTGATGCCGGCTTCCGTGGTGGCGGATTGGCGCGCGGTGTAGACGCGTTTGGCGCTTTCGGTGGTCGCCACTTCGGCATTGCCCTTCAGGATGGTGAAGACGGCGGCGTCTTCGAGATAGTTCGGCCCTTTATCCTGCACCTCGCGATCGAAGCGCACCGTATAAGCGCCGACTTCGGTCTTTTCGCCCTGCTTCATTTCGAGAATGTTCTCGATCGACCAGGAGGTGACCATCACTACGCCGAGCACGCTGACGCCCAGTCCGGCATGCGCGATCGCCGTGCCGATCGCCGAGCGCGGCAGGCCGGCGATGCGCCGCAAGCCGCCCGGGATCCCGGCTTTGGCGAAATTACCCCTGTGCCAGAGATCGGTTGCCGCACCGAAGATCAGCCAGAGGCCAGCGGCCATGCCGATGATCGCCAGCATCGGCCCGTTGCCGGCGACGCTCCAGACGATGATTGCCAGCGAAAGCGAAAGCACGAAGGCGATGCGGAGCCTGCGCGCGGCACCCGTGATGTCGCCGCGTTTCCAGGCAAGCAGAGGCCCGAATGGCATCACGATAAACAGTGGCACCATCAGCCAGCCGAAGGCGATGTTGAAGAAGGGCGGGCCAACTGAGATTTTTTCGTTGGTGAGCGATTCCAGCAGCAACGGATAAAGCGTGCCGGTCAGCACCGCGCCCGTGGCGACGACGAGGATCAGGTTGTTGACAACCAGCGAGCCCTCGCGCGAGACGGGCTGAAACAGTCCGCCGGGCGCCAATGCCATGGCGCGGAAGGCAAACAGCGAAAAAGCGCCGCCGATAAAGATCGCGAGAATGAAGAGGATGAAGATGCCGCGCGATGGATCGGATGCGAAAGAATGCACCGAGGTCAGCACACCTGAGCGCACGAGGAACGTGCCGAGCAAGGACAACGAGAAGGTCAGGATAGCGAGCAGCACCGTCCAGATCTTCAGCGCATCGCGCTTTTCCATGACCAAAGCAGAATGAAGGAGCGCAGTGCCGGCGAGCCAAGGCATGAACGAGGCATTCTCCACCGGGTCCCAGAACCACCAGCCGCCCCAGCCGAGCTCGTAATAGGCCCAGTAGGAGCCCATGGCGATGCCGCAGGTGAGGAAGATCCAGGCAAGCAGCGTCCAGGGCCGCACCCAGCGCGCCCAGGCGGCATCGATCTTGCCGTCGATCAGGGCCGCGACAGCAAAGGAAAAGCAGACGGAAAAGCCGACATAGCCGAGATAGAGCAGCGGCGGATGGATGGCGAGGCCCGGGTCCTGCAGCACCGGATTGAGATCGCGGCCCTCCGCCGGCGCCGGTATCAGCGAGGGAATGGAGGAAGAGCGCAGGAAGGGATTGGAGGTGAGCAGGATGAAGAGCAGGAAGGCAACCGCGATCCAGGCCTGCACGACCAGGACATTGGCCTTTAGGGTCTTGGGCAGGTTGCCGCCGAAGACGGCGACGAGGGCCGAAAAGAAAACCAGGATCAGCAGCCAGAGCATCATCGATCCCTCGTGATTGCCCCAGACGCCGGAGAGCTTGTAGACCAGCGGCATTTTTGAATGCGAATTCTCCCAGACGGTCACCAGAGAGAAATCCGAGCTGACATAGGCCCAGGTCAGCGCCGCATAGGAAAGACCGACCAACAGGAACGTGGTCAGCGCGCCGGTCGAGGCGAGCTCCATCAGACGGCTGTCGTTGCGCATGGCGCCCAGCGCCGGCACGGTCGCCTGCACCAGCGCCGAGATCAGCGCCAGCGCCAGTAGGAAATGGCCGAGTTCGACGATCACTTGATCACCTCCTGACCGCCCAGCTTGACGCCCTTCTGCTTCAGCCGGTCGGCGACGTCCTTGGGCATATAGGTCTCGTCATGCTTGGCAAGCACCGTGTCGGCCTTGAAAGCCGGCGGGTTGCCGCTGATCAAGCCTTCGGCAACGACGCCCTGCCCTTCGCGGAACAGGTCCGGCAGGATGCCGGTATAGGTCACGGAAACCGTGTTGATGGTGTCGGTGACCTCGAAATTCTCATGCATGCCCTGGCCACGCTTCCAGGAACCAGGCTTGACCATGCCGCCCAGCCGGATGCGCGTACCATCCGGCAGCGCCGCCTTGGCAAGATCGGAAGGCACGTAGAAATAGGCAACCGACTGGCTGAAGGCGAACATCACCAGCAGAACCGCAGCCATCAGGAAGGCAACACCGCCGCCAATCAGGGAGAGACGCTTCTGCTTGCGGGTCATTCGGTCGTCGCCTCCATCGAAACGCCCAGTTGCCTGGCAAGTGCCACGAGCGCCCTGCCATTGTCGCTGTCTGCCGGGAAGGCCTTCAGGCCACGCCTGACCGCATCCGCGGCTTTGTCCCGTTGACCGAGCACGGTATAGGAGCGGATCAGTCGCATCCAGCCTTCGAAATTGTTCGGGTCGGTCTTCAGCCGTTCGTCCAGTGTCTCGACCATGGTACGGATCATCTGCATCCGGTCCTGATCGTTCAATTGCGATGCGGCGGCGATGTCGGCGGCATCGGGATTGCCCGGCGCCTTTGCATTGGCGGTCTTTGCCGCGGTGATCTGATCGATCTGCGCCTTGAGGACACCCTGCCACGGCGCATCCGCGGGCGAATCCTTGGCAAGTGCAGTGAATTCGGCGAGCGCTTTGTCGAGCGCGCCACCCTGGGCATCGGCGAGCGCCACGTAGAAGCGCGAGCGCGGGTCGCTCGGATCGAGCGAAAGTGCCTTTTCGAACGCCGTGCGCGCATCCTTGCTCACGCGCCCGTCCGCGCCGGCGGTCAGAGCTTCACCGAGTGCGCCCCATAGCCCAGGATTTTCGCCAAGATATTTGATGGCATTGCGGTAGGCATTGGCGGCATCGTCGGCACGCATGCGGCGCATGTAGATCGGCGCGAGGAGCTCCCAACCCCTGCCATCGGTGGGGTTGGTAGCGAGATGGTCCTCGGTCTTGGCGATCAGGATGTTGATGTCCGGATCAGAGCTTTTCATCCGTGCGGCCAAGGGCTCGTCCGGCTCGGCGGGACTGCCCATCCTCTGATAGATGGCAAAGCCGCCGGCCGGCAGTATGAGACAGAGGAAAAGCGCAAGTATGAGCGCTGCCGGTCGCTTCAGGTCACGCGACAGCCCCTCGCCGCCGCGCTCGCTTGCGGTGATCAGGCGGCGCGCGATCTCGGCGCGCGCCTGCCGGGCCTGGTCGGCGTCGATCAGGCCGGCCATCTCGTCGCGATCGACCTCGGAAAGCTGATCGCGATAGACCTCGGCGTCGTTGGACGAGTCGGGATCGGCCTTCCGCGGCCGGAAGAGCGGTGCCGAGATCAGAAGAGCGGCAAGCACCGCCATGGCAAGAGCGACAAACCAGAACATGCCGTCCCTCTACCCAAACATTGCCCATATTCCAATGCGCGAGATCAACAATAACAGAAATTTGAGGCTATAAGCCGCATAGATTCGCCCAGAATCAGCGGAAGGAATCTGCAGAAGTGGAAACATGGATCGGTTTCCATCCCGCGCGCGTCAGAGCGGCGTCCAACTGCCATTCGCATTGCGGCAGGCGGCACCGCGCGCCATCATCGGCGCGGCACTGTTGACGCTGACCGCATGCGTATATTGGCGGCAGTTCTGCGAGCCGACCTGATATGGCGGAGCGGCGACAACTTCACCATGCGTCTCATCGCCGTCCCAGACGACCTTGTCGCCGCTCGGCGTTGCTTCGAGCGCCTTATATTCCGCCTCCAGCGCCCGCGCCTTGTCGTTCTTCGACAGCTTCAGACCAGCGATCTGCGACACGAGGCCGCCATTCAGCGCCCGGATATAGAAGGCGGAATCCGTCGGCTGGCTGTCGTCGTCCTGGCTGTCGGCGATTTGCTGGCCGGTATTGTCGAGCCTGGTCGAGCCGGATGTCGTCGCGCAGCCGGCCGCGAGCGCCGACATAAGCAGAGCTAGAGAGAGTTTAATTCGACTTGAAATGGTCGCCCCCAGGATCATCTCACAATATTGGCATTCACCGCGTCCGTGCCCGTCTTGCTGTCCGGGCATGGCAGCAATATGGCACGGAAGATTCACAGATTATATCGTCTGTTTACGTTATACAGCCTGCCCGCGCAAACAACGCTAATTAACGACCATAGGCACCACCAGTTCCGCCTTCAAGCCACCGCTTTCGGCCCGGGACAGGGAGAATGTGCCCTGATATTCTGAGATGATTTCCGAGACGATGGAGAGACCGAGGCCGGTGCCGGGCTTGCTCTCGTCGAGCCGCTTGCCGCGCTTCATGGCCTCCTTGATCTCGTCAGGCTCGAGTCCGGGGCCGTCGTCCTCGATTGTCAGCACAGCCCAGGTCTTGCGCGAGACCTCTGTGCCACGCGTGGCGGCCGGTGCCGCCGCCACCGTCAGACGGATATTACGCCTGGCGAAACGGCTGGCATTGTCGATGAGGTTGCCGATCGTCTCCTCGAGGTCCTGCGCCTCCATCGCCAGCCTGAGACCCCTGGTTTTGACCGCCAGTGAAAAGGTCTTGTCGGGGTTGAGCTTGCGCATCACGCGCACCAGCCGCTCCAGCACCGGCTCGACTTCGGTGCGGGCCAGGATGCTCTCGCGCTGGGCGGCGATGCGGGCGCGGTTGAGATAGGACTGGACCTGGCCCTGCATGATCTCCGCCTGGCTGCGGACAAGATCGCCATGCGGCGCGGCCATCTGGCTGGAATCGTTGAGCAGCACGGCGATCGGCGTCTTGAGCGAATGGGCAAGATTGCCGACCTGCATGCGGGCGCGCTCCATCACGCGCTTGTTGCTCTCGATCAGCGCGTTGACCTCATGGGCAAGCGGCTGGATTTCGCGCGGCAGGTCGTCGTCGAGCCGCTCGGCGTCGCCATTGCGGATGCGGGCAAGTGAGTTGCGGACGCGGTCCAGGGGCTGCAGGCCAAGCAGGACGATAATGATGTTGAGCACGAGCGAGCCGGCGCCGAACAGACCGAGCGCCAGGTAGAGATTGCGGTTGAATGCGGCGACATCCTCGACGACGACCCGGTGATTGCCGATCATCCGGAAGCGGACGATATGGTAGACAGGCTCCTTGTTGTTGGGCATGGTCGGGTCGATGTCATCGGCCGGCTCTTCGTCCAGGCTGATCTCGGCCTCGGCAACACGCACCTGGTTGCCGGCGCTGTCGGCGGTCGCATAATAGCGTTCGAAGCGTGAATTGAAGGGGGCCACGTCATTGGTCACGGACGGCACCGCCACGCCGAAATAGTTCGGCGACGTCAGCGGATCGGCCTTGTAGTCACCGACCGGCTGGACGATCCAATACCAGCCCGAGGCCGGCTGCTGGAAGCCGAGCTCGCTCATCTGCGGCGAGCCTGTCAGCCTGTGGCTCGAGGAATCGATCGACACCGAATTGATGGCGGAAAACAGCTGGGCGCGCAGCAGGTCGTGCAGGCTCTTTTCGGCGCCCTGCTCATAGAGGGTGGAAATCACGACGGCGATGATGACCACGCCGACCGCCGACCAGATCGTGGTATAGATGAGAATGCGGGCAGTGAGGGAGTTCAGCCGCTCTCTAAGCATTGGCAGGCGGCTGGATACGATAGCCGAGCCCGCGCACGGTCTCGATCATGTCGATGCCCATCTTCTTGCGCAGGCGGCCGACGAAGACCTCGATCGTGTTGGAATCGCGATCGAAGTCCTGGTCGTACATGTGCTCGACCAGTTCCGTGCGCGACACGACCTGGCCCATATGGTGCATGAGATAGGAAAGCAGCCGGAACTCGTGCGAAGTGAGTTTCAGCGTCGCGCCTTTGACGGTGACCTTGGAGCTCTTGGTGTCGAGCTTCACCGGGCCACAGATGATTTCGGACGTCGCGTGGCCCGCGGCGCGGCGGATCAAGGCCCTCAGACGCGCCTGCACTTCCTCGATGTGGAACGGTTTGGTAACATAGTCGTCTGCGCCGGCATCGATGCCGGCCACCTTGTCGCTCCAGCGGTCGCGCGCCGTCAGAATCAGCACAGGCATTTTCTTGCCGGCCTCGCGCCATTTCTCGAGCACGGTGATGCCGTCCATTTCCGGCAGGCCGATATCGAGGACCACGGCGTCATAGGGTTCGCAATCGCCGAGATAATGGCCTTCCTCGCCGTCGAAAGCCTGATCGACGACATAGCCTGCTTCCTTCAGCGTGTCGGTGATCTGCCGGTTGAGGTTCTGATCATCCTCGACGACTAAAATGCGCATGCCCTCTCCTCACTGCCTCTTCACACTCGTTCCGGACGTCCGCAGACGAAACCACAGTGCCAACTTTGCTGAAACTGTCCAGGATCACAAATCAGGTCAGAAATCCATCGGCACCCTGAGCCGCACCTTGCGCGGCCGGCCCTTCGCACTGATGACCAGAACAGTGACGGCACAGATCGGCTTGCCATTGCGGGCAGGCCGTACGGAAAGAAGCTCGCCGCCGGTCATCTGCAACGCCTGCTGAACCGCACGCTGACAGTTGCCACCCTGAATCCGGCCGACGGGCACGCCATCCTCGGCCTGCATGCGGCGGAGCGGGATGCCATCATCCGGCTGCATGCGACCGACCGGCAGGCCATCATCATCGGGCTGCACACGGCCGATGGGAATCCCATCGCCCTGGTGCATGCGCCGTATCGGCACGGCGTCCGGGGGCATGTCGTCGTCGTCTGGATAGTCTTGCGCGGCGGCGGATGTCACCATCAACGCCACGCCGACCAGCGACGCTATTATTCTCGTTATCATCGGTTTCACGTGTCCCGTGACAATACTTAACTTGACCCCTATTTAGCGAAACAACAATGAATGGCAAATGAATGTGGCCAAAGCTGCGGCGTTTGGCGGGTTAGCGTGTCATCGAGCCGCTTTCTGCATCATTGCCTGCAAGTGGGGCAGGCATCCGCCCTATTGACCGCTGCCATCATTCAACAGATATCAAATCGGGTCGTCGACCAATAGCAAGCAAATCATTCGACAAAATTGGACGATTTTGCCATGATCGACCATGACCCTTGACCAACTCCGCATCTTCATCGAAGTCGCCTCTGAAAGCCACATCACCCGTGCGGCCGAGCGGCTCAACATGACGCCATCGGCCGTCAGCGCCGCGATCAACGCGCTTGAGAGCCGCCACGGGGTGAAACTCTTCGATCGCGTCGGCCGCTCGATCGTGCTTAACCAGACCGGCCGGGCCTTTCTCGACGAAGCCCGAGCCGTGCTGACGCGCTCTCGCGTCGCCGAAGCGCTGCTCAACGATCTTGCCGGCCTGAAGCGCGGCGAACTTTCAATCCGGGCGAGCCAGACCGTGGGCGGCTATTGGCTGCCGCCGCGCCTGGTGCGCTATCACACCGCCTATCCCGGGATATCGCTCGATATTCATATCGGCAATACCGAGGAAGTGGCGGATGCGATCGAGGCTGGTCATTGCGAGATTGCCATCGTCGAAGGCCTGGTCGATCGGCCGGTCATCTCCTCGCGCATTGTCGACACGGACGAAATGATCATCGTCGTCGCGCCCAGCCACGTCTGGGCCACTCTTCCCCGGGATGACGTCGATCTGACGAAGACGGCCTGGGTGCTGCGCGAGCCGGGCTCCGGCACCAGGCTTGCCTTCGAGACGCTGACGCAAAGGCACGACATCGATCGCGCCGTGCTCGATATTCCGCTGGTGCTCCCCACCAACGAAGCCGTGCTGGTCGCCGTCCGCACAGGCATCGGCGCGACGCTCGCATCACGCAGTGCAGCGACCGCAGCGCTACGCGGCGGCCTGCTGGTCGAAGTAGACTGGCCAGTGCTCCCGCGCCCCTTTTATCTATTGCGTCACAAGGAGCACTATCACTCGCAGGCGGCGATGGCGTTCGAGGCGATGGCCGAGCGCGAGGCATGATCACCCGGTCCGCAGGAACATGCGACTGACGACGGCATGTATCGAGGGAAGTCGTGAAGCAGAGAGCCGAAATTTCCCCGCCTGGGCGGCGGGGCTTTGCAATTGAAAGAATTCCGAAGTATGGTTCCGCGAAAGTTTTGAGAGGGATTTCGCTGGTGTTCAAATATGCATTCCTGATCGCCCTGGTTTTGCCTGCCGGCGCCTCGGCCGCGGACTATATCGTCCATCGGCACAATGGCGGGCTGCTTTGCCATTACGAGCAGTCAGGCGAGAGATATTGCGTACAGTCGCCGCCTTTGGAAAAGCTGATCTCCGATTGCGCCCGGGGCGTCGATTGCCATCATATGCAGAGCGGCCAGCACTATAGCGTCCAGCGCCCCACCCGGCTGCTCTACTGATCAAGCTCGGCTCACGCGAGCGGAAACAGCTTCTTTGACGACGTCTCGGAGATTGCCGCACGGGTCGTCGCTGATATTATATCAGGCAGACGCGTAGTCTGCCGCGCAGGATCATTTTGCCAATTATTTGAGCAGTGACATTTTAACGCTGACGAGGATCGCGTCTGCGGCCACGAGTATTTTCCGTCCAAGAACGAAAAATCCTGACCTGAGTGCAAGAACGGTCAAGCGGCCCCTGTTTCACCGGGCTAATTCTCTCCCCGTCGGAACACGAAAGGCGGCGCATGAACATCATCGAGAAAGCTATCTGGCAGGTTGAAAGCAATCTCCGCAGGCCGATGACGCTCGACAGCATTGCCGGTTGCGCGGGCGTGACCGCGTCGTACATGACGCGCGCTTTCACCTCGGCCACGGGCCAATCGCTGATGCGCTACCAGCGGGCGCGGCGGCTTTCCGAAGCGGCGCGTGTGCTTGCGCTTGGTGTTCCCGACATCCTGAGCCTGGCACTCGATGCCGGCTATGGATCGCATGAAGCCTTCACGCGGGCGTTCCGCGAGCATTTCGGCGTGACGCCGGAAAGCGTGCGCGACGCCCGAAGCCACGAAAACCTTGACCTGACGGAGCCCCTGATCATGGACGCCACCCCCGACATCAAACTGGCCGAACCGAAAATCGAAGCTCGCAAATCCATCCTGCTCGCAGGACTGGTGCAGACCTTCGCCACGAAGGACATCGGCGGCATTCCCTCGCTTTGGGAGAAATTCAACGCCTGGCATACCCATATCCAGAACGGCGTGGAGCACGCCGCCTATGGTGCCTCGCTTTCTTATAGCGAGGAGGATGGCTGTGAATATATGTGCGGAATCGAAGTCTCCAGTGCTGCCGACCTGCCTAGGGAATTGACGTCGCGCACCATCCCGGCTGCGACCTATGCGATGTTCCGCCAGCCCGGCCACATCACACTGATCCGGCCGACCATCGCGACGATCTGGATGACCTGGCTGCCGCAATCGGCCTATGTCGCCGACGAGAAGCCGATGATCGAATATTATGGCCGATCGTTCAATCCCGCGACCGGCGAAGGCGGTTTCGAGATCTGGATGCCGGTGAAGGCGAAGTGATCTTTCCAGAGGAGCGAGGTTTTGACAGCCCTCGCTTTGTTCGATCGTTCTTCATTGCCGCAACGGCCGGTCGATCATCGCGTTGCAATGTCGACCATTGCCCGGCGCTACCCGATCACTCCGCACTTTATTCATCACGGCTGGACAAGCCGTTGCGGAGGCTGCACATTCTGCTCCGCCAGCATTCCGGAGCGTCTCATGTCCGCCTTCCCCATCTTCGATCTCGCCGCCTTCGAACAGGCTGACATGAAGCAAAAGCAGCGAATGGGCCGGGAGGTGGACCACCAC